>NZ_NFKG01000021.1:0-36816 GCF_002160275.1 Pseudoflavonifractor sp. An187
GCCTGCCACCACCTCCACCCGGGCGGTGCGGTTTGTTCCGCTGCCTCGGAGCAGTACCACCCGGCGAAACACTCCGGACTGCCACAGGCGGCGATACACCGGACGCCGTTGGAAATCCTCCATACATGCCCCGTGGGCAGTGGCCAGCAGGGATACCCCACACCCCACCGCCTGGACCATGGCCTCCACATCCTCCATCTGGGTGATCTCATCCATGGCGATGACCTGTGGATTCATGCCCCGCAGCAGAATGGACACCGCAGCGGCTTTACCGCACCCGTCCAGAATGTCGGTGTGCCGCCCCACATACATCTGAGGGGCACCCTGCCACATGGCGGCAATCTCTCCCCGCTCGTCTGCCACTGCCAGACGCAACGGAGGCGCGGCCACCCCGTCGGACAGTCCCCGCACCAAGTCCCGGAGCAGGGTGGTCTTCCCCGCCCCCGGCGGAGCAAAAATCAGGGTATTTTGCAGCCGCTCCCCCTCCATCAGTTGGGGAAGCAGGGCCTCAGCCTGTCCCACCACCGGGCGGGCAATGCGCACAGACAGAGAGGAAATCTCCCGCAAGGTGGCCACCTTCCCGTCCCGCACCACGGCAGTGCCGCAGATGCCGATGCGGTGCCCGCCCCGCAGGGTGAGAAACCCCCGCTGCACCTGGTCCAGCACCGTGTGGGCAGAGGCCTGGCTGGCCTGTTCCAGCACCTGCCGGAGCAGTTCCCCCGTCACGACCAGCTCTCCCACATCCTGTTCTCCGTCTTCGTCCAGCACCGTGGGCAGAAATCCCTGACGCAGGCGGATCTCCTCCGCCCGTTCCCGCTTCTCCTGGGGCAGCTGTTTGAGGGCACACCGGAGATGTTGAGGCATCAGGGCAACCACCTGCTGAAATGGGCTGTCCACCATGTAACTCCCTCCCTTTCGTATGGTACACCCCATTGTATGAGGGCCTGTCCCGGGGTATGACAGGCAAAAAAGAACTGCCCCGCCGGGTGGCGAGACAGTTCTCGAACGATTCTATGAAATTCAGCCCAGCACAGACACAATGCGCTCCACTGCCTCCTGAGTGGCCTGGGCATCGCCAAAGGCGGTGACTCGGATGTAACCCTCGCCGCTGGGACCAAAGCCTGCACCGGGGGTGGTGACCACGTTGGCGCGCTCCAGCAGCAGATCGAAGAACTCCCAGGAGCCCATTCCCTCCGGGGTCTTGACCCAGATGTATGGGGCGTTGACGCCGCCGGACACGGTGAGGCCCGCTTTGGTCAGCCCCTCCCGGATGACCTGGGCGTTACGCTGATAGTAGGCGATGGTCTCCTTGACCTGAGCCTGACCCTCGGGGGAGTACACCGCTTCCGCGCCCCGCTGCACCACGTAGGGCACGCCGTTGAACTTGGTGCACTGGCGGCGGTTCCACAGGCTGTTGAGGGAGGCCCCGCCCCGCACCAGCTCCTTGGGCACCACGGTGTAGGCACAGCGGGTGCCGGTGAAGCCGGCGGTCTTGGAGAAGGAGCGGAACTCAATGGCGCAGGTCTTGGCCCCTTCAATTTCAAAGATGGTGTGGGGGACGTCCTCCTGGGTGATGAAGGCCTCATAGGCGGAGTCGTAGAGAATCACCGCATCGTTTTCATTGGCATAGGCCACCCATGCCTCCAGCTGTTCCCGGCTGGCCACCGCTCCGGTGGGGTTGTTGGGGAAGCAGAGGTAGATGAGGTCCACCTTCTCCTCCGGGATGGCGGGAGAGAAGCCATTTTCGGCGGTGCAGGGCATATACACCAGCTTGGACCAGTGCTGGCTGGCCTCGTCATAGTCCCCGGCTCGGCCTGCCATGGCGTTGGTGTCCACATACACAGGGTACACGGGGTCACACACAGCCACCACGTTGTCCACACCGAAGATGTCCCCGATGTTGCCGCAGTCGCTCTTGGCGCCGTCAGAGACAAAAATCTCATCGGGGGCAATGGTGACGCCCCGGGCGGCGTAGTCGTGCTGGGCAATGGCTTGGCGCAGGAACTCATAGCCCTGCTCGGGACCGTAGCCGTGGAAGCCAGCCCCGGTGGCCATCTCGTCCACCGCCTTGTGCATGGCCTCGGTGACAGCAGGAGCCAGAGGCCGGGTCACGTCTCCGATGCCCAGCTTGATGAGGGATTTATCCGGGTTTGCCTGGGCATATGCCGCCACTCTCCGGGCAATTTCCGAGAAGAGATAGCTGCCGGGCAATTTCAAATAGTTTTCGTTGATGGTGGCCATGGGTGTTCCTCCTGTATTCAGCTGTTTACAGCATTAAAATTCTCCGTTTATTGTACAACATCTTCCACCTGGGGTCAATGGGTAAGTTCACCGTCGAACACCGTCACAGCGGGTCCCGTCATATGCACGTGCCCATCCTCCCCCCAGGAGATGGACAGCTCCCCGCCAGGCAGGGCCACCACTGCGCTCCGTTCCGTCACGCCAGAGGAGGCCAGAGCGGCCAGAGTGGCGCTGGCTCCGGTGCCGCAGGCCATGGTCTCCCCGCTACCCCGCTCCCACACCCGCATGGCAATGTGGGCCCTGTCCCGGGGGGCCACAAACTCCACATTCACCCGCTGGGACAGCTTAGGATGGTACTCCAGCTGGGGCCCCAGACATGTCACGTCCACCGCCGCTACATCCTCCACCAGACACACCAGGTGGGGATTTCCCATCCACACAGGAGTGCCCTCCACCTGGATGTCCTCCACTTGCAAGGCCATGGGCTTGCCCACCTGGGGCACTCCCATATCCACGGTAACCTCCGCCACCTTTCCTCCCTCCACTTGAAGGTCCAAGGTGCGGACACCGCCCCCGGTCTCCACAGTGAGGCGGGTTTTCGTGGTCAGCTTCCGGTCGTATACGTACTTGCCCAGGCAGCGGATGCCATTGCCGCACATGGTCCCCCGGGAGCCATCCGCATTGAACATGGCCATGCGGAAGTCTGCGTTCTCCGATGGACAAATGCAGATCAGCCCGTCTCCCCCCACCCCGGTATGGCGGTGGGACAGCTGCCGGGCCAGCTCCTCCGCCCCCTCCGGCTCCCCTTGAGGGCAGTAGAGGAAGATATAGTCGTTGCCCAGCCCGTGCATTTTGGTGAAGTTCATACCACCACTCCCTTCCCTGGTGTTATATGAAGGGAAGGAAGGAGAGATACCCGAAAAAAGCGAGGAACAGCCCTCAGGCTGTTCCTCACCAATCAATCATATGGAATTCCCAAGCACAATGCGGGCAGTCTCCGCCAGCTTGGAGCCGTGGTCCATGCTCTCCTTTTGCAGAAAGCGGTGGGCCTGTGCCTCTGTCATGCCGTGTCGGTCCATGAGCAGCGCCTTGGCCTGAGCCACCAGCTGGTTCTCCTCCTCACTGCGGTGGATGTGCACCGGGTACTTGGAGACCCGACGGCGGGCAAATTGCAGCAGCATCCGCACCGACGCCAGCAGGTCTCCCCGGCTCACCGGAGCAGGCAGCTGGAAGATCTCCTCGGTTTCGCACAGCTCCAGCCGATTCTGGGGGGCCACCATCAGCATCACACACTGTTGCGGCAGGTCGTAGTACAGGTCCTCCCCCGCTCCATCAGGGAACTTGAACCCGCACACCACCACGCCCAGCCCCTGCTTGTTCACCAGGCGGCGCACCTCGGAGGCGCTGTGGCACACCACACACTCTGCCACACCGCCGCTCTCCAGCACCTCGGAAATGCTGGCCGCTGTCTTGCGGTTTTCAAAGGCTACGATTACTTTTTGCACAAGATCTCACACTCCTCCCATCACCTGTTGCCCAAGGGCAGCGGGAGCGATCAATAGTTGATCATGTACTTGTCCAGCTCCCAGCTGGACACACGAGTGCGATACTCCTCCCATTCTCTCTCCTTGCCGGCGATGAACTGGCAGGCCACGTGCTCACCCAGGGTGGACATGATGAGCTTGTCCTTCTTCATCAGCACCAGAGCCTCGTCCAGAGAGCCGGGCAGAGCCTCGATGCCCCGGCGCTTGCGGGTGGCGGGGGTCATGTCGAAGATGTTCTCGGTGATCTCGGCGGGGAGGGTCAGATTCCGCTCAATGCCATCCAGACCGGCAGCCAGGCACACGGCCAGGGTCAAATAGGGGTTGCAGGCGGGATCGGGGCTGCGCAACTCCACACGGGTGGACTGGCCACGGGCGGCGGGGATGCGGATGAGGGCGGAACGGTTGGAGGCAGACCAGGCCATGTAGCAGGGGGCCTCATAGCCGGGCACCAGACGCTTGTAGGAGTTGACCAGGGGGTTGGCGATGGCGGTGATACCCTTCATGTGGTGGAGAATACCAGCCATGAAGGCGTAGGCCTCATGGGACAGCTTCTTGTCGCCGTTCTCATCAAAGAACACGTTCTTGCCGTTGCGGAACAAGGACATGTTCACGTGCATACCGGAACCGGCAATGCCGAAAATGGGCTTGGGCATAAAGGTGGCGTGGAGGCCGTTCTTCTGAGCGATGGTCTTCACCGCCAGCTTGAAGGTCATGATTTTATCGGCGCACTGCACAGCGTCGGAGTACTTGAAGTCGATCTCGTGCTGACCGGGGGCCACCTCGTGGTGAGAGGCCTCGATCTCATAGCCCATCTTCTCCAGGGCCAGGCAGATCTCCCGACGGGTGGACTCGCCGTGGTCCAGGGGGCCCAGGTCAAAGTAACCGGCCTCATCGTTGGTCTTGGTGGTGGGACGGCCCTCCTCGTCAGTCTTGAAGAGGAAGAACTCGGGCTCGGGCCCCACGTTGAAGGCATCATAGCCCATGTCGTGGGCCTTCTTCAGCACCCGCTTGAGAACACCACGGGGATCGCCCACAAAGGGAGTGCCGTCGGGGTTGTACACGTCGCAGATCAGCCGGGCCACACGGCCGTGCTGGGGACGCCAGGGGAAGATGGCAAAGCTGTCCAGATCGGGGTACAGATACTGGTCAGACTCGTTGATACGCACAAAACCCTCGATGGAGGAGCCGTCCAGAGTGATCTGGTTGTTCAGAGCCTTCTCAATCTGGGAAGCGGTGATGGCCACATTCTTCAGCTGACCGAAAATGTCGGTAAACTGCATGCGAATGAAGTTAATATCCTCTTCCTTGACAATGCGAATGATGTCTTCCTTGGTGTAACCCATTGTTCATTCCCCTTTTCTTTCGATTCGTCCGGCTGAAACCACCCCGGCCCAGTGGAGAAAAAAGGTTGTCCTTCTCCGCCTTTTTTCCTAAAACTATCTGTTGAAGTAATTCTGTGTTCAGTATAGCATGAACCGCTATTTTGTCAACGGATTTTTGCACCGATGCAAATTTTTATTGCAAAAATCAAGTTCACAGCCTCGAGAAGCGCCATTTTCGCGTTTTTGCACAGAAGCCTTCTTCTCGCATTTTTGCCCAATTGACATCGCCACTTTGCACAAACCGCACGAAATTCTTCTTGACTTTTTGGTCATATCTATCTAGAATGTCATCATAAGCTTTTCCCTGGTAAAGGGCAGCACACGAAAACGGAGGAATGTATATGTCTCACAAGTATGTCTATTTGTTTTCCGAAGGAAACGGCAACATGAGAGAATTGTTGGGCGGCAAGGGCGCCAACCTGGCCGAGATGACCAACTTGGGCATGCCCGTTCCCCAGGGATTTACCATTACCACTGAGGCCTGCACCCGTTACTACGAGGACGGTCAGGCCATCGCCCCAGAAATCCAAGAGCAGATTCTGGAATATATCGTCAAGATGGAAGAGATCACCGGCAAGAAGTTCGGCGATCACGAGAACCCCCTGCTGGTCTCCGTCCGCTCTGGTGCTCGGGCCTCTATGCCCGGCATGATGGACACCATTCTGAACCTGGGCCTCAACGAAGAGGTGGTCCAGGTCATGGCCGAGAAGTCCAGCAATCCCCGCTGGGCCTATGACTGCTATCGCCGCTTCATCCAGATGTACTCCGACGTGGTCATGGAAGTGGGCAAGAAGTATTTTGAGGAGCTCATCGACGAGATGAAGCACGCCCGGGGTGTCACCCAGGACGTGGAGCTCACCGCTGACGACCTGAAAGAGCTGGCCGAGCAGTTCAAGGCCGAGTACAAGGAAAAAGTGGGCGCCGACTTCCCCACCGACCCCAAGGAGCAGCTGATGGGCGCTGTCAACGCCGTGTTCCGCTCCTGGAACAACCCCCGTGCCATTGTCTACCGCCGTATGAACGACATCCCCAGCTCCTGGGGCACTGCCGTCAACGTGCAGGCCATGGTATTCGGCAACATGGGCGACAACTGCGGCACGGGCGTGGCCTTCTCCCGCAACCCCGCCACCGGCGAGAAGAAGATCATGGGCGAGTTCCTGGTCAACGCCCAGGGCGAGGACGTGGTGGCCGGCGTGCGCACCCCCATGCCCATCAGCCAGATGGCCGAGAAGTTCCCCGAGGCGTACATTCGCTTTGAGGCCGCTGCCAGGGCCCTGGAGGACCACTATCACGACATGCAGGACATGGAGTTTACCGTGGAAAACGGCAAGCTGTACATGCTCCAGACCCGGAACGGCAAGCGCACCGCCACCGCCGCTCTGAAAATCGCCTGTGACCTGGTGGACGAAGGTCAGATCACCGAGCAGCAGGCTGTGCTGATGATTGACGCCCGCAATCTGGACTCTCTGCTCCACCCCCAGTTTGACCCCGAGGCTCTGAAAAACGCCTCCCCCGTGGGCACCGCCCTCCCCGCCTCCCCCGGCGCTGCCTGTGGCCGTATTGTGTTTACCGCCGAGGACGCCAAGGAGTGGGCCAACCGTGGTGAGCCCGTTGTCCTGGTCCGTCTGGAGACTAGCCCCGAGGACATCGAAGGCATGGCTGCCTCCCGGGGCATTCTCACCGTCCGTGGTGGCATGACCTCCCACGCCGCTGTGGTGGCCCGTGGCATGGGCACCTGCTGCGTCTCCGGCTGTGGCGCCATTAAGATGGACGAGGCCAACCGTCAGTTCGAGCTGGCTGGCCGTGTATACAAAGAAGGCGACTGGCTGAGCCTGGACGGCTCCACCGGTAACATCTACGGCCAGCCTCTGCCCACCGTGGATGCCTCCATTGGCGGCGAGTTTGGCCGCATTATGGCCTGGGCCGACAAGTATCGCAGTCTCCAGGTGCGCACCAACGCCGACAACCCCAGAGACGCCCGTCAGGCCATGAAGTTTGGCGCCCAGGGCATCGGCCTGTGCCGTACCGAGCACATGTTCTTTGAGGGTGAGCGCATCCTGGCCATCCGGGAAATGATCTGCTCGGACACCACCGAGCAGCGGGAAAAGGCTCTGGCCAAGCTGGAGCCCATGCAGCAGGGCGACTTTGAGGCCATGTACGAGGCCATGGAGGGCAACCCCATCACCATCCGCTTCCTGGATCCCCCCCTCCACGAGTTCGTCCCCACCGACGAGCCGGACATCCAGCAGCTGGCCAACGCCATGTTCATGAGTGTGGCCGACGTCAAGGCCATCATCGCCAGCCTCCACGAGTTCAACCCCATGATGGGTCACCGTGGCTGCCGTCTGGCGGTCACCTATCCTGAGATCGCCCGGATGCAAACCCGCGCCGTCATCAAGGCCGCTCTGAACGTCCAGGCCAAGCACCCTGAGTGGACCATCGTGCCCGAGATCATGATTCCTCTGGTGGGCGAGGTCAAGGAGCTGGCTTACGTCAAGGGCGTGGTGGTTGAGACCGCCGACCAGCTCATCCGCGAGTCCGGCACCAACATGGAGTACAAGGTGGGCACCATGATTGAGATTCCCAGAGCCGCCCTCACCGCCGACGAGATCGCCAAGGAGGCCGACTTCTTCTCCTTCGGTACCAACGACCTGACCCAGATGACCTTCGGCTTCTCCCGTGACGATGCCGGAAAGTTCCTGGAGTCCTACTACGACAAGAAAATTTACGAGTTCGATCCCTTCCAGCGCCTGGATCAGGTTGGTGTGGGCCGCCTGGTGGAGATGGCTGCTACTCTGGGACGCAAGACCAAGCCCGGTCTGAAGCTGGGCGTGTGCGGCGAGCACGGCGGCGAGGCCTCCTCGGTGCAGTTCTTCCACAACGTGGGCCTGGACTATGTCTCCTGCTCCCCCTTCCGGGTGCCTATTGCCCGGCTGGCTGCGGCACAGGCGGCTATTCGCAACCCTAGGTAATCAACATAATAGATACTAGTGTTACAGGCGCACCGCGGTGCGCCTGTTCTACTATATAGATACGATTAGCACGCCGGGTTTTCCCGCCGGAAGTTCCGCCATAACAGTGCCGCCTTGGAAATACGCCGCCCCTCCGCTAGCTGCGTCCCTTGCCCAGGTGTCCATACAAAATGGGTTGACATACAGCACACGCTCCCCACAGCGAGCCGCTTGTTGCGCATACTCATACTTTACCTTCTGGTTCCACGCCTGGCATGGAAAGTCACACCACACAGGCCACAACACCACATCCGGGTTCAGAGCTTTCATTTCCTCCGGGCGGCCCTCCGTCCACAGATCGCCGCACAGAGCAACGGCTATTTTCTTGCCCTCATAATAGAACGTCTCAAACCCGCCCCCTTCACAGTAGTGGTGATCCGTGCGCCAATAGGCTTTCCATCCTTCACTAACACGGCAGAAATTATGGACCACTTCTCCATGTTGATCGATCACAATCTGGCTGCTGTATATTTTATCCTCGCTCCTCTCTAGATAGCCAAAAGAAACCCCCATACCAAGGCACCGTGCCGCTTTTTGCATTTTGCAGATGGGAAGTGACGCCTGTACCACAGCGGTGTAGCGGTCTATCTCATAGTCCCATGTTAAACTATCAAAGCCTTGCAGCGCAGTCTCTCCGAACACCAGGAAGTCACACTTCCCCTTGTACAGTTTCATCGCTGCCACCATAGCCGCCACATTGCGCTGGGTATCCCGGGTCACAACCGCCACGGAAGCCAAACCGATATTCATAGTTGTTCTCTATCCTCTCTTCCCGGCACCGTCCAGTGTGCCGTTACATTATTCTCATGTTTCGCCCGTTGAAAACCCATAGACTCAAACAAGCGAATTGCCGCAACAGCCTCCACATCCACCATAGCCATCATGCCTTTGGGCCCATTGCACTTCAACGCTTGCGCCAAAAGCTTCCGGCCAAATCCCATTCTCCGGTACTCCTCCAAAACAAACAGGTCATAGGGCTCATTTTGCTCAAAGCAGTAGGTTACATCCAAGTAGCCCACCACCTTTCCCTCATGAATGGCCAGAAATACCCGGAACCGATCTGCTGCTGCCAGAACCTTCTCCCCGGTCCAGTAGGTCTCTTGATAATGCATGGACAAATACGATTCTTGGTACTCAGGCGTGAACAATTCCACCCCAGAGGTGTCAAGGTCCGCAGCAGGCGCATCCAGCACCATTTTCTGCTGTTCCGGTTCAAACTCTGCGTTTCGCTCTTCCAGCAGCTGCTTCCACAGATGATTTTGAGAATTGAATACAAAGTCGGCGCTGTACCCCGGATAGTGGTGCTCCAAATAGCGGAACATCTCTGCATAGGCACGGCGATCACGGGACAGGCCCACAAGCATCTCCAAATATCGCTCCTCTGTCAAGACCAGAAATGTGAACAAGCCGATCAATTGCTCCCCCAGATACACGCCCAGCGCACAGTGCCGGTCCGGATGTTCCACACACTTCACCAGGTTTGTTTGGAATTGTTCCTCATTGGTGAGCATGGGGTCTGAGAATTGGGCATCCCCATGAAAGCCCCTGACAAATTCGATACACTCGTCCATAGTGCGGATGCTTCGTATCACGGGGCCTGTTTTTCTCTTGTCCCTGCCAATCTCAATGGGTGTGTTCATGGTGCGGTACTCCTCATTCTTCTACACGAAATCGAAAGGTCACAGAATTCTGCCAACTCTCCTCATTGCTCAGGTCCTCCCCCACCACACGACCCCCACAGCGATGATAAAAGGTCATGGCATGCACATTGTCCGGCTGGCATGCACAAGTGAAGGTAGAGACTCCCAGTGTCTGAAATACCTCTCGGATAAAGGCAAATGCACGGCGTCCTATTCCCTGCTGTTGGTACTCCTGCCGAAGGTATAGGGAGAGTAAGTGGGTAGGCTCAGATATGCGCAGGGTGATATAGCCAATGGGATGGTCTTTAAGTGCTATGAGATAAACCGCATAAGCCGGGCTTTTAATACGCTGGGCATCCTTTTGGGTATGCCATGCATAGTCAAATTGGTCGATCATGTCGTCAGGATAGATGCCTCGGTATGTGGTAGCCCAAATTTCTTGACGCAGCTTGGCTATGACCGCAGCGTCTTCTTCCTGTGCTCTGCGAAACACAACGGTGGATTGCATAACCATCCCTCCTCGTCTCTCCATGGTTTCCACTATTTTATCAGACTCTCCCTTTCTACACAAGATATCTCATACAAATGTTCTATACGCAAAAGACCGCAGGCTGTGCTCTTGGACTGGGCACAGCCTGCGGCCTTTTATTTAATTTCTTGCTCCAAGGCATCAAATTCCGGCGTGGAGAAAAACTCTGCCAAAGTGATCTCCAGACCATCACAAATCATTTTGATGGTCACGATTTTTGGGTTCTGGCTTTTTCCGTACAAGATGTTCTTAATACTGGACGGAGGCAACGCAGACAGTGTCGCCAATTTGTTGATGCTAATTTCTCTCTGACCACACAACTCCAAAATCCGATTGCGAACAGCGGTCACAGTATCCATTGCCATCTACCTCCCGTTGTTTGTAGATAGCATATCCAATTCCACTGGACTTTGTAGGCTATGTGTGCTACTATATAGGCTATACATAGCCCACCGAGGTGTATATATGGATACAAGAAAATTCACATGCTGCTTCACAGGTCACCGTCCCCAGGCCTTTCCCTGGGGTTATAACGAAGAGGACCCCCGATGCGTCAACCTGAAACACCGACTCAAAGGAGAAATCCTATGCGCCATCCATGACCACGACATCCACTATTTTTTGTCCGGTATGGCCCAAGGGGTGGACACCTGGGCCGCTGAGATGGTGCTGGAACTGCAACGGGACTATTCCATCTCTCTGGAGTGTGTCCTGCCTTGCCGGGACCAGGCCAGCCATTGGCCCTATGAGAGCCGCCGCCGTTATCGTTCTATCCTCCAGCGGTGCAACCAGGTCACTCTGCTCCAATCCCAGTACAGTCAAGATTGTTTCCAACGGCGCAATCAATACATGATCGACCACAGCAGATTGGTTATTGCCGTATGGAATGGGACTCCCAGCGGAACAGGCAACACGGTACGGTACGCCAAAGCCATGGGCAAACTGGTATATACACTCACACCATAATTTTGAGGAAAGCCCCCGGACATACTGTCCGGGGGCTTTCCTCATTGCTCTTGTTTTTGATAATACTGGGCTTGGGCCTGCCACAGTTGGGCGTACACACCGTCCGCCTCCACCAACTGCTGGTGGCTCCCCTGCTGGACAATGTGGCCGTGGTCGAAGACCACAATGTCGTCGCAGAACTTGCAGGAGGAGAGACGGTGGCTGATGTACACCGCCGTCTTGTCTCCGGCGATCTGGTCAAACTTGCTATACACCTCTGCCTCTGCAATGGGGTCCAGGGCGGCGGTGGGTTCGTCCAGGATGATAAAGGGGGCGTCCTTATAGAGGGCCCGGGCAATGGCGATTTTCTGGGCCTCTCCCCCGGACACCTCCACGCCCTTCTTCTCCAAATCCTTATAGAGATAGGTGTCCAATCCCTGGTCCATCTTCTCTACCCGGTCCATGACCCCCGCCTGGATGAGGCACTGGGCCACCCGCTCCCGGTCGTACTGGGTCCGCCCTGCCACATTCTGCCCCAAAGGCAAGGCCAACAGGTGGAAGTCCTGGAACACCACCGAGAACAGGGCGATATAGTCGGGGTACTGGTATTTGCGGATGTCGATACCGTTTAACAGGATTTCTCCCTCAGTGGGGTCATAGAGGCGGCACAGGAGCTTGATGAAGGTGGACTTGCCGCTGCCGTTCTCCCCCACCACCGCCAGGCGGCTGCCCACCTGGAATTTCAGGTTCACATGGCGCAGAGCCCAGGCCTCGCTGTCCGGGTAGCGGAAGGACACGTCCCGGAACTCCACCTGATAGTTGCGGTCGGAGCGCTTTTCCGTGGTGAGAGTGCCCTGGTACATCTGGTTTTCCACGTCTAGAAACTCCAAACTCACCGCCAGATACCGGGCATTGCACTGAAGTACTCCCAAGGTCTCCATCAGGCCGGCGACACCGGCAAAGAGCGTGGTGACCGCACCCACATACTGGGTGATGCCGTCCACTCCAAAGGCTCCCGCCCAGGATTTCAGACACACATACAGGTACACCACTCCGGTGAGAACGGCAGAAATGCCTTTGCCCGCCGCCGCCCACAGCCCCATGGGCCCTTTGCCCCACTGAGCCAAGCGACCGTTGCTTCCGAACACATTGTGTCCTTTCAAATAATACTGGTACACGTTGGGCTGTTGTTCATAGATGCGCATATCCAGCGTTCGATGAGGCTCATTGGAATAATATCCAAACCGGGAAAAGATTCGATTCCCCAGCCGCATTTCCTCTCCGTTCATGCCCCAATAGGCATTGCTGCGGTTGATGCACACCGGAGAGAGGAAGGCCACCCCCAGCATCACCGCCACTACCCCCACCAGGCATAGGGGGTGGTTCAGAAAGACCAGGTCATGACTGGCAGGAATCTTCTGGGTTACCAGTCCCACAGACAACGCCACACCGATCAGAACTTGCATGGTATAGGTCACGCAGTTGGAGAGATACAGCGGCAGGTTATACATACCCCAACCACCAAAGCGGACATTCTGCCAGACCTGCTCATACAAGTCGTAGATTTCTTGTTGTTGCAGAAGACTGTAGTCCATATCCATCATCTTTTCCATGTTGCACTTACTGTTCCAAAAATCCAGCTGGTCTTTTTCCCAGGTGGCCCATCGGGAAAGAGCTCCTCCCAACAGCAGTAAACCGGCAGTCACGCCCAGCAGCCAGCCCACCCACCAGGCCAACATCTGGGGGTTCCGCCCCTGGGACAGTTCCCCGATGATGCGGGCGGAGAAGTAAATGGAGGTATAGGGGGTCACAGCCTTGACCACCGCCGACAGTGCCATAGACACCAACAGAGTGGGGCGCAGCTTCCACCACATGCGCCACCCCCGCAGGGTCAGGCGCAAGCTTTCTCCCCAAGACTTATTTTTCTCCATCAAAACTCCCCTCCTTCCTGGTAATACCGGCTCTGCACCTCAAAGAGTTTGGCATATCCGCCGCCCAGATCCAGCAGGGACTGATGGGTCCCCTCCTCCGCAATGCGGCCATGCTCCAGGTAGAGAATCCGGTCACAGAACCGTGTGGAGGCCAGACGGTGGGAGATGAATAGAGAGCTCTTTCCCTGGGTCATGGAATTGTATTTCATGTAAATGTCGTGCTCCGCTAGGGGGTCTAGGGCAGCAGTGGGCTCATCCAGCACCACCACGGGGGCATCTCGGTACAGCGCCCGGGCCAGCATCAGCCGCTGCATCTGTCCTCCGGACAGCTCCACCCCATCTTCAAAGACATTGCGGGTCACGGGGGTGTCCATCCCCCGGGGCAGAGCTTCCACCGCCTGGGTCAGCCCCGCCTGCTCCAGGCATTTCGCCACCCGCTCCCGGTCGATGTCCTCCACACGCTGGGCCACATTCACCGCTACGCTAGTGTCCAGCACGGAAAACTCCTGGAACACGGCGGAAAACAGGTGATAGTATTCTCTGCGGTTGTAGGTGCGGATGTCCACCCCATTGAGACGGACACTTCCCTCAGTTGGGTCCAAAAAACCGCACAGCAGCTTGACCAAGGTGGTCTTACCCGCTCCATTGAGGCCCACAATGGCCACCTTCTCCCCCGGATGGAGGGTAAAAGAGAGGTCCGTAATGGTGTCCTTCTCGGCCCCGGGATAGCGGTAGGACACATGGTCCAGCAGAATCTCGCACTCCTTCAAACCTTGTGGCAGCGGCGCTCCCTCCTCAAATGCAAAGGGCTCTGGCCACTCCAAAAACTCCCGCAGATTGGACAATTCCAGGCTTTGGCGGTGGAGGGTGGAAACCTGCTCCATGATGCCCTTCACCCACTGGGTAAAGCCGCTGATAGCGGCAAAGTACAGCAGGAACTGGGAGGCGGGCAATCCCTGGGTCAGGGTCATCCAGATGAGGTAGGCGTAGGCGCCGCCGTTGCGCAGCAGGGTGAGAAGGGCATCCACCACATGCACCCCAAAATACACCCGCTCCCGTCGGGTCAAAAAGGCCTGGTAGGCGCGCATGGCACTTCCCCACACCTCGTCCAGCCAGGGTCGCAAGCCGAATATCCGAATATCCTGGGCATATTCCCGCTTGGTTGCCACATCTTTGGCATAATAAATGGTTTTCAGGCTGGCCGCCCGCTCCTCCCGGTGGCGATAGCCCCAGCCCTCCAAGTGCTGGCTGACCATAAATCCCACTGCTGTGGTGAGCACCACCAGAGTCACCATCCAGCCGTTGAGACCTGAGAGCAACAGCAGATACACCACAAAGCCCAGCACGTTGGTCAAAATATCCGTCCAGGTGGTCCAGATCGCCTCGGCTGCATCCGCATTTCCGTCGCAGGTACGGTATGCCAAATTCTCATACTCTCGAAATTTCGTGTCTAATAGATTTGCATAGGAGGTTCCGGTTATTTTCCGTGAAATCCGTGCTGACATCTCCGTGCGCACCTCAATGCGGCCAAACAGGGCATTGGTATTCAAGTAGCTCTTTCCCCCCCACATCAGCAACAGCGCCAGGGTAAACACCCCGATGGTGGCCAGCAGCTGAGGAAGGGGCACATGCCCCTCCACCTGGCCCAGCACCACAGGGACAAAGAGCATTTCCACCACCGTAGCCCCGGCGGTGGCCACCGCCAACAGCAGGCAAATCCACAGCACTGAAGGACAGTTGTCCCACGCCGCTTTGACAAAGTAGGCGGTATTCTGCCACATGTTATATGTGGGCTTTTTCTTCTTCTCCTTCATGTTCTCACCTCACCCGTAGCTTATCACAAAAATTCGCCCCCGGAGTAATCCGGGGACGAACGGCAAATCTGGGGTGCTGAATTGCACCTCACAGCTGTGGAATTAAAATCTCAGTGGTAAAGGCCCCCGCCTCACTGTTGCGGCTGAGGTAGCCGTCCAGGCGCTCCACAATGGCATCCATGCGCACCAATCCAAAGCCGTGGCCCTCCCCCTTGGTGGTGCGGAAGCCCTTGCCCACTTTGGAAAGCTTGCCCGTGGCGGTAAAGTTGGTGAAAGAGATGTAGAGCTGGGTGCCCTTCATGTCCATATACACCCGGATGAGCCGCTCCTGGGGGGGCAGAGCCAGGCTGGCCTCCATGGCGTTGTCAAAGAGGTTGCCCAGGATGACGCACAGGTCCAGCTCGGACATGGTGAGCTTCACCGGGATGTGGGCGTCCACATGCACTGGGATGTCCCGGGCCTTGGCCAGAGAAATCTTACTGTTCAAAATGGCGTCTGCCATGGCGTTGCCCGTCTTCACCACCGTATCCACGGTGTTCAAGTCCGTGTCCAGCAGATCCAGATAGGACCGGATGGCCTCCAAATCCCCCTGGGCAGCGTAGGCCTTCATGGTCTGGATATGGTTGCGGTAGTCGTGCCGCCAGCCCCGCATCTGCCGGTACATGTTCTCCACCTCTTGGTAGTGGGTGTCCAGCAGTTCCCGCTGGTAGTTCTCCAGCTTCTCATTCACCCGTTTGGATAGAAATCCCATGGTGTCCTCCTCAACTGTGGGCGATGATGGCCCGGTTCAGTCCCTCATAGGCTCCCCGGGGCAGGGGCAGCACACTGCCATCGGCGAGCACCACCTGGGTTTTGGTCACCCGGCGCACCGCCTCCAGATTCACCACCATGGAGCGGCCCAGGCGGTGAAACCGCCCGTCCAGGGCCTCCTCCAGGCGGCTGAGGGTGGACTTGGTGGTATAGTCCTCCCTGCCGTGCACCGTCACATAGTTGCGGCACACCTCCAGGTAGCGGATTTCCCCCAGGGGAATGCGCACCATCTCGCCCCCCTGCTCCAGGGTCAGCGCTCGCTCCCGGCGGCGCACCTTGTCCACCGCCCGGTCCAGTACCGCCCGCAACTTGTCCCCATTCACGGGTTTGAGCAGGTAGTGGAGGGCCGCCACCTCGTACCCCTCGGCGATATAGTCGGAGTACCCGGTGATAAAGACGATCTGGACGTCCTGATTGTCCCGGCGAATCTCCTTGGCCATGGTCACTCCATCCAACTGGCCCATCTCAATGTCCAAGAGGAGGAGGTCGAACCGCTTTTCCTCGGCGTAGCGGAACAAAAAACTCTCTGCCGATGGAAACCGCTCCACATGGAGGGCAAGGTCCCGCTCCTGGGCCCAGGCAGACAGAAAGGTCTCCACATAGGCGGCGTCGGTCTGGCTGTCGTCACAGATGCCCACCCGCAGTTCCATGTTCCATTCCCTCCTCTGGTTTTCTTACTGGTTCTTCTCGGTGCTGCGGAAGGCAAAGAACCGCTGACCGGCGTAGTTGAGCACCACGAACAGGCCTGCGCCCACCAGCATGGTCAGGTTACCCTGCATCTGCTGGCTCAGCGGCATACCGGACAGGACCACTGCCACCGCAGGCTTGGCAATGCCATAGGCCAGCACCCAGCACACAGCAATGCTCAGCACAAATCGGCCCACCACCTTCCAGCCTCGCTCGGCATTGCGGAAGGTAAAGTGTTTGTTGAGGAAGTAGCTGACCACGCTGCCCACAATGTAGTTGGCGGCCGAGGACAGCCAGTAGCCCAGGTCTCCCCAGGTGTGCAGTCCGGCCAGGTTGTACAGGGCGAACATCACCCCAAACCCCACCGCCGTATTGAGAACGCCCACCATCAAAAAGCGGACAAAGGTCCCTTCAAACAGTTTCTTCACAAAATACGCTCCTTTGGTGCAAAAAAAGGGCAAGCACCGGGCTTGCCCCTTTTCTGACGTGATTGAGATTAGTCCAGAGTGGCCTTGACCGCCTTGGCCAGCTCACCCAGAGCAGCGCGGCTGGTATCGTCCAGAGCGGAACGGATGGTGACCACCTGGTCCATCACGGTGATGTTCTTCAGCTGGTCCAGAGCGGCCCGCATCTCCTTGGCGGCCAGAGGAGCCCAAGTGCCGTTCTCCACCAGAGCCACGGTGCGGTTCTGGAAGGCCTTGGTCTTCAGGCGATAGAGGAAGGTAGCCATGGGAGTGAAGACAAAGTTATCATAGGTGGCGGCAGCCAGCACCAGGTTGGTGTACTGGAAGGCCTTGGCCACAGCCTTGGCCCAGTCCTCACGGGTCAGGTCGATGGCTTCCACCTTCACACCCTCAGCCTTCAACATGTCCACCAGCTCCAGAGCGGCCTTGGCGGTGTTGCCGTGGATGGAGGCATAAGCCACCAGCACGCCCTTCTCCTCGGGCTGATAGGTGCTCCACTGGGTGTACTTCTCCAGAGCCAGGCCGATGGCATCTCCGGTGAGCACAGGACCGTGGAGGGGAGCCACCACGGCGATGTCCAGGCCGGCGGCCTTCTTCAGCAGGGCCTGCACCTGGGGGCCAAACTTGCCCACGATGTTCAGATAGTAGCGGCGGGCCTCTTCCACCCACTCAGTCTCGGGATTGCCATCGCCAAAGCGTCCGAAGCCATCGGCGGAGAACAGCACCTTCTCCTTGGCCTCATAGGACACCATGGCCTCAGGCCAGTGCACCATGGGTGCCATAACGAAGGTGAGGCTGTGCTCACCCAGCTCCACCACGTCGCCCTCCTTGACCACCACAGCCCGGTCGGTGTAATCCACACCAGTGAACTGCTTGAGCATGGGGAAGGTCTTGGCGTTGCCAATGAGCTTCATCTGGGGATAACGCTGAGCCACTTGGGCCACACTACCAGCGTGGTCGGGCTCCATGTGATGCACCACCAGGTAGTCGGGCTGACGATCGCCCAGCACCTCGTCCAGGTTGGCCAGCCACTCCTCAGTCTTGCGGGGGTCCACGGTGTCCAGAATGGCCACCTTCTCGTCCACGATCACATAGGAGTTGTAAGTAACGCCCTGGGGCACTACATACTGGCTTTCAAACAGGTCAATGTCGGGATCATAGCAGCCGACTCGATAAATAGATGTCGAATTGAGCAGTTGATTCACAGTGATCACACCTCTCTTTATATATCCCCACTATTTTACTATGAGTTGATACCACCGTCAAGGAACTTTTTCTACAATTTCACTTGATACGATTATTTCCAATTTGTAAATCCTTCCTTTCCCCACCCCTTCTTTCCTTGACTTTACAGATTGGGTCTGCTAGAATTTAATTGCAAAAATGATATTAGGGGTTTTTGTTTATGAGTTTTAAAATTATTGTCGATAGCTGCTGCGACCTCAGCCCCGAATTGCTCCGGTCCGGCATTTTCCATAGTGTTCCCCTGACCATATATGTGGGTGAGAACGAGTTCCGGGATGATGACACCTTGGTACCTCAGACCCTGGTGGATGCCATGGCCATGTGCCAGGAGGCCTCCCACACCGCCTGTCCCTCTCCGGCGGACTATCTGGACGCCTTTGAGGCGGTGGATGGAGACATTTATGTGGTCACCCTCTCCGCTCTGCTCTCCGGCTCCCACAACAGCGCGTGGCAGGCCGCCCAGATGTTTGTGGAGGAGCACCCCGAGCGCAACATCCGGGTGTTTAACTCCTGCTCTGCCTCCGCTGGTGAGACCCTCATCGCTCTGAAAATCTCCGAGCTGGCCTCTTCCGGCATGCCCTTTGCTCAGGTGGTGGCCCAGGTGGAAAAGTATATCACCGAGATGAACACCCTGTTCGTGCTGGAAAACCTGGACATGCTGCGCAAGGCCGGACGTTTGACCCGGGTGCAGTCTCTGGTCACCGGGGCGCTGCGGGTGAAGCTGGTGATGGGCTCCACGCCCCAGGGCGAGATCAAGAAGCACACTCAGGCCCTGTCCATCAAGCAGGCACTGAACAAGCTGGTGGACATCGTGGCTGCCGACGAAAACCACAAGGGCAAGCTGCTGTGCATTGCCCACTGTCTGTGCCGAGAGCGGGCGGAATACCTGCGCATGATGATTCTCAAGACCTGTGAGGTCTCCGACGTACTCATCACAGAAACCCGGGGCATCAGTTCCTTCTACGCCAACAACGGCGGCGTGGTGGTGGCCTACTAATCCCCAGAAGAGAAAGGAGCGTTTCCCATGGAGCAGCCGTCCAAGCGTGACCAGCGGCGCGCCCTGTTCTTCCGCCGTTGGCTGTACTGGGTGCTCATCACCACCTTGGTGCTGTGTGTCATTGGATTGGGGGTCAATGTGGCGGAGTGGCTGGGTGTTCTGTGACAGAACACAACCTTTCATTTCCTATAAAAATATCCCTGTGACTTGGATGTCACAGGGATTCTTTTTTGAAACGTAAAGAGAAAATAGAAATCCCGAACGCGTTTGCGTTCGGGATTTCTGGCGCGGAAGGAGGGATTTGAACCCTCGCGCGGCTTTGGACCGCCTACTCCCTTAGCAGGGGAGCCCCTTCGGCCTCTTGGGTACTTCCGCAGACCGAATAAAAAGAAAATATAAAATTGGCGGAGAGGGTGGGATTCGAACCCACGGCCCTTTCGAGTCACTAGTTTTCAAGACTAGCTCCTTAAACCACTCGGACACCTCTCCATGACGGAGCTTGCAGCCCAAATGCAAGAGTTATCTTACCATAGGGTTCCCATTCTGTCAAGACATTTTTCACAATTTCTTCCCCCTCTTTTTCCCCATCCTTTGTTCCTTGACAAACACGCTTTGTTCCGCTAAAATATCACCAAGTGAAAGGCGACGATGGGAAGAAGACACAGTCGAGGTCCTTCAGAGAGCCGATGGGTGGTGCAAATCGGTGGATGTCCCTGTGTGTATACTGGACCCGGAGCTGCCGTCCTGAACCTCCATGCAGTAAGGGCGGACGGGTGATCCCGTTACAGGTCGAGGCCTTGTTGGAGGCCGTGAGCGCCCACGGGTGACCGTGGACGGAATTAGGGTGGTACCGCGTAATGTTACGCCCCTGACAGTTTGTGTCGGGGGCGTTTTTTTCATCCCCCGCATCGGAATAAAGGAGGAACTTCCCCATGAATTTGAAACCAGGCTTTCAGAAGTATATCCCCTTCCAGCCCCAGCCCATCACCAACCGCACCTGGCCGGACAAAGTGCTGACCCAGCCTCCTGTCTGGTGCTCGGTGGACCTGCGGGACGGAAACCAGGCCCTCATTGACCCCATGAACCTCCAGGAGAAGCTGGAATACTTCCACACCCTGCTGGACATCGGCGTGAAAGAAATTGAGATTGGCTTTCCCTCCGCCTCCGAGACCGAGTATGAAATCTGTCGGGAGCTCATTGAGGGCGGCCACATCCCCGACGACGTCACCATTCAGGTGCTGGTGCAAGCCCGGGAACACCTCATCCGCCGCACCTTTGAGGCCATCCGTGGGGCCAAGAACGTGATTCTCCACTTCTATAACTCCACCTCTACCCTACAGCGCAAGGTGGTGTTCGGCATGGACTGCGACGGCATCACCAAGATCGCCACCGATGCCGCCGACCTCATCTATGAAATGGCTCAGCCCGTCATTGAGGGTGGAACCAGCCTGCGCTTTGAGTACTCCCCCGAGTCCTTCATGGGCACCGAGATGGACTACGCCGTGGAAATCTGCGCCGCTGTGCTGGACCACCTCCACGCCACTGCGGAGAACCCCGTCATTTTGAACCTGCCCACCACGGTGGAAAACTGCATGCCCAACCAGTTTGCCGACATGCTGGAGTACTTCATCCGCAACCTGCCCGGCCGGGAGCGGGCCATCATCTCCCTCCACCCCCACAACGACCGTGGCACCGGCGTGGCCACCACTGAGCTGGGCCTGCTGGCGGGCGCTGACCGAGTGGAGGCCACCCTCTTCGGCAACGGCGAGCGCACCGGCAACGTGGACATGGTCACCCTGGCCATGAACATGTGGACCCAGGGCATTGACCCCAAGCTGGACTTCCACAACATCAACAAAATCCGGGACATGTACGAGCGGTGCACCAAGATGAAGATTGGGGAGCGCCAGCCCTATGTGGGTGAACTGGTGTTCACCGCCTTCTCCGGCAGCCACCAGGACGCCATCAACAAGGGCTTCCACTACATGCAGGACAGCGGCACCGACATGTGGGAGGTGCCCTATCTGCCCATCGACCCCGCCGATGTGGGACGGGAGTACGAGCCCATCATCCGCATCAATTCCCAGTCCGGCAAGGGCGGCGCCGCCTTTGTCATGCAGCAAAACTTCGGCTATGATCTGCCCCGTGCCATGCACGCCGAGTTCGGCGCCGTGGTGCAAAAGGAGTCCGACCGGGTGGGCAAGGAGCTCAAGCCCGAGCAGATCTTCCAGCTCTTCGACCAGGAATATCTGTCCGTGCCCAAGACCTATCAGCTGGAGCGCCACAGCTTCCAGGAGGACGCCCGCCACGGGGACGCCAGCCAGGTGGAGTTTGTGGGCGAGGTGAGCTACAAGGGCCACGCCATGGAGGTCTGGGGCGAGGGCAACGGCCCCATCGACGCCTTCTTCAACGCCCTGCACAACCTGCCGGAGGCCCCCATTGACGGCTATCAGTTTGTGGACTACAAAGAGCACGCCATCTCCTCCGGCTCGGACACCCAGGCCGTGTGTTACATCCACCTGAAGGCCCCCAACGGCCAGGACGTGTTCGGCGTGGGCAAGAGCCACAACATCAGCCGGGCCTCTCTGCGGGCCATTCTCTGCGCCATCAACCGCTCTCTGCGGCAAGAAGCTTAAGGAGGGGTTTACATGTCTCGTGTCGCTTTTATCGGCTGCGGAAATATGGGCTCCGCCCTGGCCCGGGCCGCCTGTGCCAGCGTGGGACCGGACCAGGTGTATCTAGCCAACCGCACCTATGCCAAAGCGGAAGCTTTGGCCCAGGAGCTGGGCTGCCAGGTAGTCCCGGACAATCTCAACGCATTCTCCCAAGCTGACTACATCTTTCTGTGTGTCAAACCACACTTATTGGCAGGGGTATTCAAAGAGCTAGGACCTTACCTGGAACTCTGTCCTACCAAGGTTCTCATCTCGGTGGCAGCCGGGGTGACCCTGGAAACCCTGTGCTCCTTCCTCCCGGCCAAGGCCCGGAATCTCCCCCTGCTGCGGCTGATGCCCAACACCTGTGTAGCCATTGGGCAGGGCATGTCCGCTCTGTGCGCCGCCCCCTCCGCCCAGCCCCACCACATCCAGGCGGTGCAGGACATTCTCGCCCGCTCCGGGCGGGTAGACCTCATGGACGAGGCCCACATGGACGCCTTTACCTCGGTGGCCGGATGCGGTCCCGCCTACGTCTATCCCTTCATCGAGGCCCTGGCCGACGGCGGGGTCATGGTGGGTCTGCCCCGGAAGCAGGCCATGGAGTACGCCGCCCAGATGCTGATGGGGGCCGCCGCCATGGTGCTGGAGTCCGGGCAACATCCCGGAGCCCTCAAAGACGCCGTGTGCTCCCCCGGCGGTTCCACCATTGCCGGTGTCGCCGCCCTGGAGGCCAACGGCCTGCGCCACGCTGCCATCCAGGCCGTGCTGGCCGCCTATGAAAAGAACAAGCAACTAGGAAAACAATAAATGAAATACGCCCCCTCCGGCGATGCCGGAGGGGGCGCTTTCGATGATCAAACTCATATGGTCTGCGCAAGGGAAGCCGATTCTTATGTCTGTCCAAAGCCCTCGGCAGAGTTTTCCCGCCTTTCGGCGGGAAAAGAAATCAAAATCCGTTTTCCCCGGGGACATGCGCATCGGGAAAAACACTTCTCAGCCCGCCAGTGTGGAATCGGGTCGTCCTTTGACCCGATTATGCATGCAGCGGGCTGCAACTTCTCGGAAATGCTAGCATTTTCGAGAGGATTTATTCCTGCTCCCAGTTGTGGTAGATGTTCTGGATATCGTCGTTGTCCTCCATGATATCGATCATCTTCTCCATGTTCTGGATGTCCTTTGGATCGGTGAGGGTGACGTAGTTCTGGGGCACCATCTCCACCTTGGCGGAGGCGAAGGTGTAGCCCTTCTCCTCCATGGCAGACACCACGGTGGCAAAGGAGTCGGGATCGGTGTAGATGGTGAAGCACTCCTCTTCGGGCTCGAAGTCGGCAGCGCCGCAGTCCAGAGCGTCCATCATCACCACGTCCTCGTCCAGGTCCTCCCGCTCGATGATGAGCACGCCCTTCTGGTCAAAGGACCAGGACACGCAGCCGGTGGCACCCAGGTTGCCGCCGAACTTATCGAAGTAGTGGCGCACCTCGGAGGCAGTGCGGTTACGGTTGTCGGTGAGGGCCTCCACGATGACAGCCACGCCGCAGGGACCGTATCCCTCATAGGTGATGGCCTCGTAGTCGTTGGAGTTGCCGGAGCCCAGGGCCTTCTCAATGGTGCGCTTGATGTTGTCGTTGGGCATGTTGGCCGCACGAGCCTTGGCAATGACGGTGGCCAGACGGGAGTTGTTGTTGGGGTCGCCGCTGCCGCCGGTCTTCACGGCCACGATCAGCTCACGGGCGATCTTGGTAAAGGTCTGAGAGCGCTTGGCGTCTGCCGCGCCCTTGGTCTTCTGAATGTTATGCCACTTGGAATGTCCGGACATGAAAAAATCGTTCCCTTCGTTCTATAGATTCCACACTGCCTATGGCACAGGCAGTTTTTCACATTTACAGGTTAGTATACCATGCCATTCTCCTTTTTTCAACCCTCTGCCCCCGGGCTCAGGGATTTTTCCTCCGATTCTGAAAAATTCTCTTGACACTCTAATCGGTACGTGGTATAGTTGTCCCATGGTTAGCTATCGCTAACTCATAGAATCTCCTTCCTCCATGTTTCGAACCAAAGAGCTTGGGCAGCCCGCACCAGAAGTGCGGGCTGCCCTCTTTTTTCATAGTTTTTTCGCATGAGTTCTCAATTTTTCTCCCGTTTTTTGTAACAGTTGACGCTTTCCTATTTTTTATAAAATGTGTATACTGGATTACGTGTTTTTTTCCATTCGAAAATTTTTAAGAAAAGGAGAATCGGAGTATGATCAGGCTTCTGGCAAAATCCATCCGGGAGTACAAACGGGACGCCCTATTGACCCCCCTGTTTGTCACTCTGGAAGTCATCATCGAATGTATCATCCCCTTCCTCACCGCCAATCTGGTTTTGGAAATCCAAAAAGGCTGTGAGCTGTCCACCATCGTCCACTACGGTGTGATTCTCATGGTGTTGGCTGCTTTTTCCCTGTTCTTTGGACGGATTGCAGGCACCACCGCCGCATCCGCATCCGCCGGCTATGCCCGGAATCTGCGACGGGATATGTTCTACAACATTCAGAACTTCTCCTTTGCCAACATTGACCGCTTTTCCACCTCTTCTCTGGTCACCCGTATGACCACCGACGTGACCAACGTGCAGATGGCCTTTATGATGATCATCCGGGGCGCCATCCGCTTCCCCCTGATGCTGGTCTTTTCCTTTATCATGGCCTACATCATGGGCGGCTCCATGGCCTTCATCTTCCTGTTCACCATCCCGGTACTGGCCATCGGTCTGGCGGTTATCATCTGCAAGGTACATCCCCTGTTTGTCAAGGTGTTCCGCAAGTACGACACCCTGAACAACTCCATCCAGGAGAACGTGCAGGCCATGCGGGTGGTAAAGAGCTACGTCCGGGAGGACTTTGAGAAGGAGAAGTTCTCCACCGCCGCTGAAGATGTGTGCCGGGACTTCACCCGGGCCGAGCGCATCATGGCCTTTAACTCCCCTCTGATGCAGTTCTGCCTCTATTCCGCCACCTGCCTCATCCTGGGGCTGGGCGCCTACTTTATCATCAGCACCCAGGGCGTGGCCCTCACCGTGGGCAAGCTGTCCTCCCTGTTTGTGTACAGCTTTCAGATTCTGGTGAGCTTAATGATGCTGTCCATGGTGTTCGTGATGATCACCATCTCCGCTGAGTCCGCCCACCGTATTGTGGAGGTTCTCCAGGAGCGCAGCACCATTACCAGCCCTGACAACGCTGTGATGGAAGTCAAGGACGGCTCCATCGACTTTGACGGGGTGGACTTCAAGTACTCCGCTGACGCCGAGCGGGACGCCCTTTCCCAGATCAACCTGCACATTCGCTCCGGCGAGACCGTGGGCATTCTGGGCGGCACCGGCTCCTCCAAGTCCTCTCTCATCCAGCTCATTCCCCGTCTGTACGATGCCACAGAAGGCACTGTCCGGGTGGGCGGTGTGGATGTGCGGGACTACGACCTGGACAGCCTGCGCAACGCCGTGTCTGTGGTGCTGCAAAAGAACGTGCTCTTCTCCGGCACCATCAAGGAGAACCTGCGCTGGGGCAACCCCGACGCCACCGACGAGGAGATCATGGAGGCCTGCCGTCTGGCCCAGGCCGACGAGTTCATCCAGCTCTTCCCCGACAAGTACGACACCTACCTGGAGCGGGGCGGCGTCAACGTCTCCGGCGGCCAGAAGCAGCGTCTGTGCATTGCCCGTGCGCTGCTGAAAAAGCCCAAGATTCTCATTCTGGACGACTCCACCTCCGCTGTGGACACCAAGACCGACGCCCTCATCCGCAAGGCCTTCCGGGAGTTCATCCCCGACACCACCAAAATCATTGTGGCCCAGCGTGTGGCCTCGGTGCAGGAAGCCGACCGTATCCTCATCATGGACGGTGGCCGCATCGTGGCCATGGGTACCCACGAGGAGCTGCTGAAGAGCAGCCCCATCTATCAGGAAGTCTACGAGTCTCAGAACAAAGGAGGTCAGGAAGATGAAGCCTAATGTCCCCGTCAATCGCAAAGGCACCTTTGTTCGCCTGCTGCGCACCCTCTTTGAGTTTTTCCCGGTGCTGATGCCCGTGGCTCTGGTGTGTATCCTGTTCAGCGCCATCGTGGGCAGCCTTCCCACCGTGTTCATGCAGAAGATCATCGCTGTCATCGAGACCAACTGGCAGACCGGTGACTGGGCCGCTGCTGCCCCCCAGATTCTGCGGCTGGTGGCCATTCTGGCCACCATGTACGGCCTGGCCCTCATCTCCACCATCGTGTGGACCCAGCTGATGGCCATCATCACCCAGGGACTGCTGAAAAAGCTGCGGGTGAAGATGTTCGACGGCATGCAGAACCTGCCCCTGCGCTACTTTGACACCAACGACCACGGCGATATCATGAGCCACTACACCAATGACATCGACACCCTGCGCCAGATGGTGGCCCAGAGCTTCCCTCAGCTACTGTCCATGATCGTCACTATTCTGGCCGTGCTGGTGATCATGCTCTACTACAGCTTCTGGCTGAGCCTGGTGATTCTCCTGGGCTCCCTGGTGATGGTGAAGTTCACCCGCTCCATCGGCGGCAAGTCCGCCACCTTCTTCCAGCGTCAACAGAAGTCCCTGGGTAAGGTGGAGGGCTTCGTGGAGGAGCTCATGGACGGCCAGAAGGTGGTCAAGGTGTTCTGTCACGAGTCCGAGACCTGCGCCGACTTCGACCGGCTCAACGACGCTCTCATGTCCGACTCCAAGCAGGCCAACACCTACGCCAACACCCTCATGCCCATCCTCATGAACACCGGCAACTTCATCTATGCCCTGGTGGCCATCGTGGGCGGCATCCTTCTCATCACCCACGCCCCCAACCTGAGCTTTTCCGGCATGGCCTTCAGCATCAGCATCACCGTTCCCTTCCTCAACATGACCCGCCAATTCACTGGTACCATTGGTCAGGTGTCCCAGCAGATCAACCTGGTGGTCATGGGTATGGCCGGCGCACAGCGCATCTTTGAGCTGATGGACGAGGAGCCCGAGGTGGATCAGGGCAATGTGACCCTGGTGAATGTCCAGGAGCAGAAGGACGGCTCCCTGAAAGAGGTGCCCTACCGCAGCAACGTCTGGGCCTGGAAAGTACCTCAGGAGGACGGCTCCTTCCACTACACCCGCCTCACCGGGGACGTACGCTTTGAGCACGTGGACTTCGGCTATGTGCCCGAGAAAACCGTACTCCACGACATCTCCCTCTTCGCCAAGCCTGGCCAGAAGGTGGCCTTCGTGGGCGCCACGGGTGCCGGTAAGACCACCATCACCAACCTCATCAACCGGTTCTACGACATCCACAACGGCCGCATCCTCTACGATGGCATCGACATCATGACCATCCGCAAGGCGGACCTGCGCCGCTCCCTGGGCATCGTGCTCCAGGACACCAATCTGTTTACCGGCACCGTCATGGACAACATCCGTTACGGTCAGCTGGAGGCCACCGACGAGGAGTGTATCGCCGCCGCCAAGCTGGCAGGCGCCCACGACTTCATCACCCGCCTGCCCCACGGCTACCAGACCATGCTCACCAGCAACGGCGCCAACCTCTCCCAGGGCCAGCGCCAGCTGCTGGCCATCGCTCGGGCCGCCGTGGCCGATCCCCCGGTGATGATTATGGACGAGGCCACTTCCTCCATCGACACCCGCACCGAGGCCATTGTCCAAAAGGGTATGGACGCCCTGATGTATGGCCGCACCGTGTTTGTCATCGCCCACCGGCTCTCCACCGTGAAGAACTCCAACGCCATCATGGTGCTGGAGCAGGGCCACATCATCGAGCGAGGCAGCCACGACGAACTCATCGCCCAGAAGGGCAAGTACTACCAGCTGTACACCGGAGCCTTCGAGCTGGAATAAGTCCTATACAAGCAAAAAGTCGTTCTCCCGTGGGAGAACGACTTTTTTCATTCACTCAGCAACATGCGGTCGTTGTCCAGCTGCTGGCCTGTGCCCGCTTTGAACTGCTCCAGGAGGTCTTGGACGGTCATCCCCCGCCGCTTCTCTCCCTCCACGTCCAGCACCACGTGGCCGTCTGCCATCATCAAAGTGCGGTTGCCCAGCTCCAGGGCCTGGGACATGTTGTGGGTGACCATGAGACAGGTGATGTGGTCCCGGGCCACAATGTCCCGGGTCAGTTTCAGCACCTGCTCCGCCGTGGCGGGGTCCAAGGCAGCGGTGTGCTCGTCCAGCAGCAGCAGCTGGGGCGGAACCAAGGTGGCCATAAGCAGAGTCAAGGCCTGACGTTGGCCGCCAGACAGCAGCCCCACCGGGTGGCCCATGCGGTCCTCCAATCCCATGCCCAACAGGCTCAGATGCTCCCGGAACATGGCCCGGTCCTTTTTGCTAATGCGGCTGAAGGGAGCGTTGCCCCGGGAGGAACGCAGATAGGCCAGAGCCAGATTCTCCTCAATGGTCATGTGGGGCGCCGTCCCCTTCAAGGGGTCCTGGAACAGCCTCCCAATGGTACGGCTGCGCTTGTGCTCCGGGAGATAGGTGATGTTGCGTCCCCCCAGAGTGATGCTGCCCTGGTCCACATAGAAGGTCCCGGCAATGGCGTTGAAGAGGGTGGATTTTCCCGCTCCGTTGGAGCCAATGATGGTGATAAAATCCCCGTCCTTTACCTCCAGAGACAGATTGGAAAGGGCGGTTTTCTCATTGATGGTTCCAGGATAAAAGGTCTTGGAAATCCCTTTGATGTTCAGCATGTTCCCTCACGCTCCCTTCCCTGCCATGGCTTTTTTCTTTTGGAACGCCACCCAACTGCGCAGGGTGGGGGCCGCAATGGCCAGACCCACGATGATGGCGGTGACCAGCTTCAGGCACTCCACCGGCACCACCTTGGTGTAGAGCACAATGGCATAAATGAGGCGATAGATGATAGAGCCCACGATCACCGCAATGGCTCCTTTTAGGATGGAGCGTCGGCCCAGCACCGTCTCACCGATGATGAGGCAGGCCAACCCGATGACCACAATGCCCGTGCCGCCGTTGATGTCGGCGGTGCGCTGGTACTGGCCCACCATGCCGCCGGACAGGGCGGTGAGGGCGTTGGCAATGCACAGGCCCACGGTAATGGTAAAGGTGGGGTTTACCGAGGAGGCCCGCACCATGTCCCGGTTGTCTCCGGTGGCCCGGATGGACAGGCCCAGCCGGGTGCCCAGGAAGAGCACCAACAGTACCGCCATGAGGATGGTCACGCCCCCGGCCAGCACCGTCTCATACCACTTCCCGCCGATGCCCGTGGTGCGAAACAGAGAGAAGATGGTGTCGTCTTTGAGCAGGCTCACATTGGAGCTCCACCCCATCACCATGAGGTTCACGGTATATAATCCTGTGTTGGTGACGATGCCCGCCAAAATGGAGGGCACACCCAGGCGGGTCTGCAAAAAGGCGGTGACAAACCCGGCACAGGCCCCTGCCACCATGGCCGCCGGAATGGCCAAAAAGGGGTGGCCGGCCGCGGTCACCGTCACCGACACCGCCGCCCCCAGCACAAAGGCCCCGTCGGTGGTCAGGTCGGCAATGTCCAAAATGCGGTAGCTCAAAAACAGGGCCATGGCCACCAGCGCATACAAAAAGCCCAGCTCCAGGGCCGTCTGCACAATATACAGCAATTCCTTCACGCTCCTTTGCCCCGTCCGGCACGTTCGTACCGGACGGGGCATGTTTTCTTATTCCTTGGTGGTGGTCACTTCCACCACTTTACCCAGCTGGCTAAACACCTGGGGGTCAATGCCCAGGGCCTTGGCGGTCTCGGTGTTCATGGTAATGAGGCCGCCGTCCATGTAGTACACGTCCTCCATGCCGTCCACACCCTCCGTGATAGCCTGATAGGCCAGGTCTGCGGTGCGGGTGCCCAGATCGGTATAGTTGACGCCGCAGGTGGCAAAGGCGCCGTTTCTCACGAAGGAGTCCGCCCCGGTGTAGTGGGGAATTTTGGCTTGAGCCAGCTGCTCATAGATGGCCAGCTCGGCGGACATGATCACGTTGTCGGTGGGGGTAAAGATAGCATCCACACCACCGGCCACCAGAGCGGAAGCGGCGGCGATCACCTCGTCATTGGTGTTGCCCGTCTGTTCCACATAGGAGATTCCCTTGCTGTCCAAGTACTCCTTGGCCTCTTGGATGGGAGTGGCGGAGTTGGGCTCGGACAGGGAGTACAGCAGTCCCACCTTCTTCATATCGGGGTTTTGGGTGAGCATCATATCCAGAATGACGCTGGTCTCCAGGGCATCGCTGGTGCCGGTGACGTAGTCCAGCCCGGTGAGCTCTGCGGTCTTGGGGTCCGATACTGCGGCGTATACCACAGGGGTCTGGGTGTCCTGGGCACACAGGGCCATCACCTGAGCGGCGGTGCTGGCGATGGGAATGATGGCGTCCACCCCGTCTACAATAGCCTGGTCTCCCAGCTGCTTGAGCACGGACTGGTCGTTCTGTCCGGAATACACCTCATATTCAATGGTTACATTCTTTTCCTGGGCAATGGAGTCCAGCTGAGTGGTGATTGCTTTGGCGATCTCATCCAGAGAGGCATGGTCCATCTGCTTGACCACAGCCACCTTGTAGGTGTCGTCCTTCCCATCCTTGCCTGCACCACAGGCACACAGAGAGAGAAGCATGGTGCCCGCTACGGCACAAGCGGCAAATCGACGGATGATCTGATTGTTTTTCATGGTGTTTTCCTCCATTTTTTGAATTTGGGCGGCAGATGTTTTTCCGCTTTGCCAGGGCCGAAAAATGAAAAAAGCCTCTGCCCCACATGGGACAAAAGCTCAGCTTCTGCGATACCACCCAAATTGACGCCAAACGACGCCCACTCGCTTACGCATACCATCATATGCGCCCCTTCTGATAACGGGTGGGGTACCCGTCAGTCCCTACTTGGTCGCCCGTTCGGTCTGCCCTCCGAAGTCCATTCTCCTAGCTGCTCCCCGCCCCGCTCTCACCGTCCGGGACTCTCTGAAGGTTCGCCACACTGGATACTACTCTCCATCAATGGTTTGCTGTATTGAAGTTGTTGTGGCCATTATACGCACCCGCTCCCTACTTGTCAACCCCTTTCAGAGAAAAATTTTTAGCACACTAATGTGTCATACTTTTTGAGGGGGACGTGCAAGTCCCCCAGACGACACGCATACCCTTTTCTCACGAGGGAGGGTCTGCCATGTTTCGCATCTTAAAAAAACAAGTTCTCCGGGATTCCGTCGTCCTCATCGCGTTGGTCACCGCCGCCCTGGCATTGGTGACCGCCCCCACCCAGGCTATGACAGGGGCGAAAAATGGGCTGACCCTGTGCTGCAACGTCATCATCCCCTCCCTCTTCCCCTTTTTTGTGCTCTCCTCCCTGGCGGTGGATCTGGGGCTGGCCGCCTATCTGGGGCGGCTGCTGGAGGGAGTCATGCGCCCCCTGTTTCGGGTCAGCGGCTGCTGCGCCATGGCCGTGGTGCTGGGCTTTGTGGGTGGCTATCCCCTGGGGGCCAAAACCGCCCTGGAGCTGTACCGCCAAGGTCTGTGTACCAAGACGGAGACCGAGCGGCTCCTGGCCTTCTGCAACAACTCCGGGCCCGCCTTCATCCTGGGCGTGGTGGGAGCTGGCATCTTTGGCAGCGGCCAGATTGGCCTGCTGCTCTATGCCTCCCACTGTGTCGCCTCCCTCCTCACGGGCCTGCTCTTTCGGTTCTACGGCCACGAGGACCCACGTGCCACGGTAACCAGCTACCCCAAGCCCATTGCCGCCACCACCATTCCCGCCGCCTTCGCCAACGGGGTGGTGCGCTCCTTTTCCAATCTGCTGAACATCTGTGCCTTTGTCATCTTCTTTTCCGCTCTCCTCCAGCTTATGTCCTACTTTGGAGTATTCACCGCCATTGCCCGGCTGCTCTCTCTGATGGGTGTCTCCTCCCGCTATGCTCCCCAGCTGGTGGCGGGCCTGCTGGAGCTCACCTCCGGGGTGTCCTCCCTGGGTGGCGTGGACAGTTCCGCCGGGTCCATCTCCATGGCCGCCTTTATGCTGGGCTGGGCCGGGCTGTCCGTCCACTGTCAGGTGCTGTGCTTCCTCATTGACAGTGGCCTTTCTGCCCGCACCTATCTGCTGGGCAAATTCCTCCACGGCCTGATCTCCGCCGCTCTCACCTACCTGGTGACCACCCTCTTCCCTCTCACCTATCCGGTCTCGTACTATCTCACGTCCCAGACCCAGACCATCACCCAGCTGGATTTCCGCCACATCCTCCCGGTGACCCTGGCCACCGCAGTGCTCTGCTGGATGGCCCTTGTGGCTCTGTGTCGATTTTTGGCTGGAAAAACAGGTGGAAAATAGCGGACATTTGGTGTATACTGAGGGGGATCTCGGAAGAACAGGAGACTTGCTATGCTGTTTCAAAAAAATATTGAACCCCGCTGCCTCTACTGCCAGCGAGGTGTGGCTCTGGATGAAGAGCAGATTTTGTGCTCCCGGAAAGGCGTGGTGGACCCGGGCGGCGCTTGCCGTGCCTTCCGGTATGACCCCTTAAAGCGTGTGCCCAAAAAGCCCGTGGTGGCCAACTTCTCCCACCTGAAAAAAGAAGACTTTATGCTCTAACCCCTCCGTTTCCTTCCAGGAGCCTGACCGATGGTCGGGCTCCTGGTTTTTTGTCCTTCTACACCAATCTCTCCCAATTCCCTTGACCCGAAGTCCACTTTTTGGTATGATAGTTTTGTGCAATACAGAGAGAAGCACATGTACAAGGAGGATGTGTTATGAACAAAACACCAATGTCTAAGCGCATCGCGGCCACTGCGTTGTCAGCCAGTCTCCTACTCAGCTGCTGTCTGACCGCACCCCCGGCCCGCGCCACAGGAGAACGTGATATCTCCGGTGCATCATCCCGGTCTGCCATTGTGGATGGCGATCTGGGCGACGGAAGCGTCCAGTACCTGAGAGATCGGGACGGCGTGGATGCAGGCAAAACCTACGCCATTTTCTACAACACCACCCGCAGCATTCTCTACCATACGGGGACCGGAAAGACAGACCAGGTCACCGGGACATCCGCCAACGACGCCCTCAGCCTGGCTTCCAACTTTGCCTCTTCCCGGCAGCTGTGGACCATTGAAAAGCGAGAGGGAGACGACGGCTACAACATCAAGAGTCTGGACAGCAACCGCTATCTGGATCTGAGCCAGACCACCGCCGTCAACGGACATGTAAACACCTCAGACCAGCCGGTGCGGGTGGACATCACCTTCCACGAGGAAAGCGGCACCTATACCCTCTCCAATGGCAGCAACTACCTCACCCACGGCAGTACCGCAGGCAACAAATACTACTGCAGCACCAGCCAGGACTCTTCCCTGATTGAATTCCAGCTCTATCAGGAGACCCAAGTGCTGCCCACCGTGGTGGGGGAGAACCCCAAGGGCACACAGCCTGTGTCCGAGCCCTTCAGCAGTGAGGCCACCGGAAGCCAGCATTTCCGCATCCCCTCCCTGTACACCCTGGACAACGGCTGGATCGTGGCCGCCTCGGACATCCGCTGGACCACCAGCGGTGACTCTCCCCAAAACCTGGACACCATTGTCAGCGTCTCCAAGGACAACGGACAGACTTGGGAGTGGGAAGTGGTGAACTACCTGGCCGACATGGCGGAAACCACCACCAGCAACGCCAGCAGCTCCTTCATTGATCCCTCCATCGTCCAGGACAGCAACGGCACCGTCCACATGGTGGTGGATGCCTGCCCCTCCTACGTGGGCCTGATGAGCGGCAATCAGATGGGCCAAGAGAGCACCGGTTTTGACGATCAGGGCCGCCTGCTGGTGGCCAAGGCTACCGCCGGCACCTATGCCCCCAAGACCGTTTCTTCTTACACCTACTATGTGGATTTGAACAACACCAACGGTTTGGCAGAGCCCGCCAACGACAACGGCAAAGATGTCATCCTCTACCCCATTTGCAGCCAAGACGGCACCGCCACAGATACTTGGGTGGATGCCTACCTGAATGTGTATGTCAAGTCTGAGGAAGACGGCACCTTCACCAAGCCCTACGTCGCCCAGCTGGGCAACTCCGCCAACCGAGTGCAAAAGAACCTGTTCTTCCAGAACAGCGAGTGGAAGGTCTATCCGGTGTTCTACATCATGCACCGCACCGCTCAGGTCACCGATGAGGGTCTGGAGTGGAGCGAGCCCAAGTTCTTGAACATCAAGACCGCCGCCAATGAGAAATTCACCGGCGTCTGCCCTGGCCGTGGCATCACCATGACCTACAACGGCACAGAGCGCATTATCTTCCCCCTCTATGACAACCGCACCGGCAACGAGCTGGCCAGCGTCATCTATTCCGATGACGGCGGCGCCAGCTGGCAGCGGGGTGAGCACAACAGCAACCTCAATGGGGTGGGCAAGACCAGCGAATCTCAAGTGGTGCTCCTCCCCAACGGCGATCTTCGGATGTACTCCCGCAACACCATCAACTATGTCAGCTACGCCGACTCCTCCGATGGCGGTGTGACCTGGAGCCAGTGCCAGCCTGACAACAATCTGTTCAGTCAGAAGAGTGGCGGCGGCTGCATGGTCTCCTTCATCAATCTGGAGGGCACCCTCATCGGTCCCGACGACCAGGAGTATGACAACCTGATTCTGGGCTCCTATGCCCGCATTCAGCGCTCGGAGGGTGTGGTGCGCATCGGCTCCGTGGCCGAGGACGGCACCGTCACCTGGCTTAACGACGACGCCACCCGTTACACCGGTGTCAACAACTGCTTCGCCTACTCCTGCGTCTCCCAGCTCCAGGAGAACGGCAAGGCCACCGACACCTTTGCCATTCTCTACGAAAACCAGTCTCCCCCCTGCCAGATCGCCTTTGAAACCCTCACGGTCCAGGACCTGCTGGGTGACGGCTGGTACATGATTCAGGATGAGAGTGAGAAAATCATCCTGACCCTGGAGCCCCAGTTCGTCAATCTCAGCGTGGGCCAGTCCGGACAGGTGCAGGCCATTGTCACCCCTGAGGATGCCGCCACCATCACTTGGAGTTCGGACAACCCCGCAGTGGCTACGGTCAGCGACACCGGTGTCGTCACCGCCGTCCGCAGCGGCACCGCTACCATCACCGCCACGGCCACCGCCTCCAACGGGATTGTCCGCACCGCCAAGCTCTCTGTGGCAGTCCAGGACGAGAGCGGCATCACCCTGCCTCCCTGTTTCCAGGATACCATTTCCAGTGAGGAGCACGAGGCCCAAACCACCTATGATCTGGACACCGACGGCATAGACGCAGAGGGTGTCTACGCCATCTATCACGCCGGTACCCAGAGAATCCTCTATCACGCCAACGGCCAGAGCAACACCGATCAGGTGACCGGCTCCGTGTCCAACAACCAGCTGACCTTGGACGGACAGTATGCCGCCAGCCGTCAGCTGTGGCGCATCACCCAGACCGAGGAGGGCTACACCGTCCAGAGCCTGGAGGCGGACGGCGCCTACCTCCGTCTCAACGATACCGCCACCCAGCCCGGTGCCCGCGTGCCCGTCCAGAGTGAGGCATACACTCTGCACATCCAGCCTGGCACCGCTCCCGGCTCCTATACCATCTCCCACACGGTGGGCGACCAGGAGCTCTATCTGTCCCACTCCAGCGAACCCACCAAGCAGTACAACGTGAGCACCGAGAGCTGCGAGTTCCAGCTGTTCCTGCAAACCACCATCCCCGCCCACACCACCTATCAGGTCAGCACCAGCGGTCTGAGAGAGTTGGTGGCCTTTGTGGACACCTTGGATACCCAGGACTACGCCCCCGAGTGCTGGGAGGCCCTCCAGGCCGCCAAACAGGCCGCCAACGACTTCCTGGCCAGCGATGACGCACCCGTGTTTGACAACGAGGCGGACGCCCAAGCCCATCTGGAACAGGTGACCGCTCTCACCCAAGCCCTGTATCAGGCGTGGATGGATCTGGTTCCTCCCCACACCTATGGACAGCCCGTCTTCCAGTGGGCAGAGGATTTCTCTCAGGCCACCGCTACCTTTATCTGCACCTATGAGGGCTGTGGTCACTCTGAGACGGTGAATGCCGTCATCTCCACCCAGGAGACTCCTGCCACCTGCACCGAGCCTGGCAGCACCACCTATGTGGCCACTGTGGTCTTCCAAGAGGAGCCCTACACCGCCCAGCAAGTGGTGAAGCATGACGCCCTGGGCCATGACTTCTCGGTCCTGTGCCACGATGAGACAAGCCACTGGTATCAGTGTTCCCGCTGCTCCGCCACCACCCAGCCGGAGGCACACAGCGGCGGCACCGCCACCTGCCAGGAGAAGGCTGTGTGCGCCATCTGCCAGACCACTTACGGCGACCTGGCCGCCCACACCCCCGAGGCAATCCCCGGGAAAGTTCCCACTTGCACCGAGACTGGCCTCAGCGAAGGCAGCCAGTGCTCCGTGTGCCACACCGTTTTGGTGGCCCAGGAGACCCTGCCTGCAACGGGCCACAGCTATTCCAACGGTGTCTGCACCGTCTGTGGAGCCAAGGACCCGGACGCTGAGAAGCCCACTCCTACGCCTACTCCCTCCCCCGCACCCACCTCTCAGCCGGAAGGCCCGGCTCAGACCGGTGACAGCGCCAACCTTCCTGTGCTGTTCACCACAATGACCATTTCCGCGCTTGGTCTCCTCCTGTTGATGGAGCGAGTCCGCAGAGCCAAGCACTAACCCATGTCAAAGCCCCCTGGGGATTGTTCCCCAGGGGGCTTGTGGTTGTAGTTTGATTCTATAGAGTCGTAAAAAATAAAAAGAGGACGATCAAATGATCGTCCTCTTCGTGTCGGCACTACCTATCTTCCCGGGCCGTCGCCAGCCAAGTATTTTCGGCGCAAGTGAGCTTAACTGCCGTGTTCGGAATGGGAACGGGTGGACCCTCACTGCAATCA
>NZ_NFKG01000022.1:0-36264 GCF_002160275.1 Pseudoflavonifractor sp. An187
CCCACTGGCCCTTTTGGGCGGTGACCGAGCCCACCACGTCAATGCCGCGCCAGTCGCCGCACTGGATGCAGAAGTTGAAGGTCTTGGAGGCGGGGCCGTCGTTGTACTTAACCTTGGCGCTGACCTGGACCTTCTGACCCTGGCTCAGCTGTCCGGTGAGGACCTGCTTGGGGCCGGAGGTGGTGTTGGTGCGGTCGGACACCAGCAGCACGGTGTTGCCGTCCTCGTCCACGGGGGTGAGGGTGGCGGTCTGCTGGGTGGCCCAGTTCTCGGTGCCGTCCTCAAAGCTGCCGTTGACGATGAGCTCCATCCGCTCGGCCTCTTGGTCGGCGGTGGGCTGGGCCTCTACCGCTGCCGCGTTCTGGGGGGCGGTGTCCGCAGCGGTGGACACGCTGCTGTTGTCGGCGGCGAAGGAGTGGGGCTGGCCGTTGTAGAACTCGTCAGACACCACTATGTCCTTCTCGCCGGTGTAGGTGCCGGGGAGGTCCATCTCCACGGGGGCCTGTCCGTTTTCATCGCCGAACACGGGCCAGCCGTCCTCCCAGGTCACAGGTACCAGCACTGGGATGCGGCCCACAGAGCTGTGGTCCTGGAAGAGCATGGCGTACCAGGAGCCGTCGGCGGCCTGCACGATGCCGCCCTGGGCCACGCCGGCGTTGTCCATCTGGCCGTCAAACTCCAGACCGGAGTCGAAGACCTTGCGGCTCTCCCAGGGGCCGTCCAGGGAGGAGGCTCTCCAGCAGACTTCCTGTCGGCGTCCGCCGGTGGGCCACTGAATCATAAACAGGTAGTAGTAGTCCCCGATCTCATAGGCGTGGATGCCCTCGGAGATATAGGACACAGGACCGTTGACCGGATTGCCGTCGTTGTCCAGGCCGGTGTATTCAATGAGGGTCACCTCGTCGCCCAGGGTGATGTCCCCATTCTCGTCCTCGTAGACGGGGCGGCACCGGGCGGTGCCGCTGCCGTAGACCACGTACATGCCGTCGTCCTGGGTGGTGAGCAGGGACACGTCGTGGAGGTAGCCGTTGAACTCAGACCGATGCCAGGTGCCGTTTTCCACGTCGGTGGTGGAGAAGATGTAGGTCTTCCCGGTGGACAGGCTGGCAAAGGATACGTAATACTTGCCGTTGTAGTGGCGGATGCTGGCGGCCCAGGAGCCGTTGCCGTAGTCGCTCTCCCCGTTGCGCAGGGCGAACTTGTCGCCGTCATCCAGAATGTCGTAGGTGTAGCTCACCGTCTCCCAGTTGACCAGGTCCGTGGATTTCATCACGGGGCAGCCGGGGGAGAGGTGCATGGTGGTGCTCACCATGTAGTAGGCGTCATCCACCCGGATGACGTCCACATCCGGGACGTCGGCATACATCACGGGATTGGTAAAGGTCTCATTCCCGCTGTCCGAAGCTGCCACAGCCCGGGGTGAGAGGGGAATGGCGCTGAGGGTCATGGTCAGAGCCAGCGCAACTCCCACTGCTCGTTTTAGAAACGTGTTTCTCATGGTTTGTCCTCCTTCTCGTTTGTTTCTGACAGCGTACCAGCTGTCTGGGTCCGCAGGGCGCTGCAAACCCCTTTGTCAGGAAAATCTTAGCATACAGTTATACGGACATCAACGATATGGACGAAGATAACGTATTTTCTCCCTTCTTAACAACACAAATTGAACAAAAGTAAGTAAAATATAAAATTTTCATGGCTATCACCCGGTCATTCAAGGAGTATCTGCAAAATATCCAGATATTCGAATGCTATTTTTGTGGTGGTTCGGGGTGCTTTTTCCGGATAAATTCTCAATTTGACCTGGTGATTGCCCCGTTGAGAGGGGAGAAATCCGGGTAATTTGTACGGGAGTGGAACGGCCCTTGCCAAACGCTGAATACTTTCGTATAATAGCGTACAAAAGAGAAGTGCAAGGAAGTGACCTGACATGAATCGGAAGACCATCGCCGCCGCCTTTCCCTACACGGTGCCGGTGCTCATGGGCTATCTGTCCATTGGCATCGTCTTTGGGTGGATGATGTCGGCGGCGGGGTATGTGCCTGTGTGGTCGGCCCTGATGTCCATGACCATTTACGCCGGAAGCGGCCAGTATCTGGGGGTGAGTCTGCTGTCCACGGCGGCTCCCCTGGCGGACGTGGCCCTGCTGACCCTCATCATCAATTTCCGACACCTGGTGTACGGCCTGTCCATGCTGGAGAAATTCCGGGGCATGGGGGCACGGAAGTGGTACATGATGTTTTCCCTCACCGACGAGACCTATGCCCTGCTGGCGGGGGTGGAGGCGCCGGAGGGGGTGGAGCCCCGGGACTTCTACTTTGCCATTGCCCTGCTGGACCAGTTGTATTGGATTGCCGGGTCGGTGATCGGGGCGGTGGCGGGGGCCCTCATCACCATCAACACCCAGGGCATTGACTTTGCCATGACCGCCCTCTTCCTGGTCATCGCCGTGGAGCAGTGGCAGTCTGCCTCCCGGCACCTGCCGGTGTTTTTGGGAGCGGGGGGCACTCTGGTGTGCCTGTTGGCGTTGGGGGCGGAGAATGGCCAGTTTCTCATCCCCGCCCTGGGCATTTTGGTGGCGGGGCTGTTGCTGCTGCGCCCCTATTTGGAGAGAGAGGAGGAGAGAGCGTGAGTATCGCCCAAACGGCTGCCGCCATTGCGGTGATGGCAGTGGTGACCTTTCTCACCCGGGCCCTGCCCTTTTTCCTCTTTGACCGGGGAGGAAAGCCCCCCAAAGTGGTGCTCTATCTGGGCAAATACCTCCCCGCCGGGGTCATTGCCATGCTCATTGTGTACTGTCTGAAGGGGGTGCGCTTTACCTCCACAGACCAGTGGCTGCCCGCACTGTTGGCCTGCGCCGCCGTGGTGGGACTTCACTTGTGGAAGCGCAACAATATGCTCTCCATCATGGGGGGGACCATTTTCTATATGGTGCTGGTACAGGTCATATTTTAATCTGTCTCTGTGGCACGGTGAAGGCGGTGACGGGCAGGGCCTGTCCTTCTCCGATTTGTCAGGCGGAGACCAGCGCCCCAGCCGGGGACGCTCCGCTGGGGTAACTTTCTGACTGGGCAGAAAGTCACCAAAGACCCACCAAAGGCGGGGCCTTCCCCCGCCTTGTGAAATCCACCCCGCGGTACTGGGTGTCCCTGCGTCTTTCTCTTTTCAGCCCTTGGCCCGGTGGGGTCACATAGATGGCTTGCCGTTCTATGGTTTGTATTTCCTTCTCTGTTCCTGCGTCCTTCTACCGCCAGGGCCTTTCCCTGGTGTGCCGCTGTTTCCAGCTAACGGGGGCCTGGCTCCCGGCGGCGGGAACGCCGCTTCTCCAGGGTAGGCCCGGACGTGGAAACCACCTGATGATAGGGCCAGCTGCCCAAGGTGGCTTGGTGTGGTGGCAGTGACAGGAGCCACAGCAAAGGTGACGGGCCGAATATAGCCTTGACGCAGGCCCAGCCTCGTACCCCAGGGAGGTCCTTAGGGGGGAACGCCCTAAGCGGGTTTTGGTTTCTTTTGCCCGCTCAAAAGAAACCCCCAGCGGGAAGCGTCCCCACCAAGCCAGAGGGCTTGAAAAGAGAAAAGAGAAGGTGGAAGTGGCCTGTTTCAGACTACTTCCACCTTTTTCAGGCTATTCCTTTTGAAATAGATCTGCTATGGTACGGGCAAACAGCCGCCCGGCGGTGATAGCCTCCTGGAGGGTGTTGCCGTGGCTGCCGATCTCCACCAGCAGGCACCCGGTGGAGTAGTGCTGGTTGAACCGGGAGGTGCGCAGGGCGATGGGCCGGGCCAGGGTGGACCACTTGTCCGTTAGGGCCTTCTGGATGGAGGTGGCCAGGGACAGGTTGACCCGCCAGTTGGGGTGAGTCTGGCCCAGGGAGTCGGTGCCCATGACCATCATCACCTGGGCGCAGTTCTCCACCGTGCCCGCCACCGTCTTATAGATGGTGCCGTCATTGGCCACCAGGGCGTCCCGGTGCACGTCAATGACCAGGCGGATGGAGGGGTATTTGTCCAACGTCTCCTTCACCGCCTGGGAGGAGCGGTTGTAGGCGTCGTTGTAATCGGGGTAGTCGTAGAGGGTGGTGTCGTGGATGACCTCCAGTCCCGCCGCCTCCAAAATCTTGGTCATCTCGGTGCCCACCCGCACCATGTTCTGCTCGGTATTCAGGGTACGATAACTGTCGCTCTCCTCATACATATCGGTGCCGTCCATGGTATAGGCCTCGGTGGCGTGGGAATGATAGATGAGAATATCCGGGCCCTCCTGAGCCGGAGTGAGCTTGGGGGCGGCCTCCAACAGGGCTTTGACGTCCAGGGTGTAGTCGGTGTAGTTGCGGATGCTCACGGTGTCATAGGTGGCATACACCGGGGAGTCGGTGGCTTTCAGGGTGCTGGGAATGATGCCGTCCGGGGCGGTGGTGGTCTGGGCCGGAGGCTCCTCGGGCGTCTCCTCCTGTTCCTCCGCTTCCGGCTGTGGAGTGGCGGTGGGCTGGGGCGCTTCGGTGGCCACTGGGGCTGGGGTGGCCTGAGCGGCCCCGGCCAGCAGGGAGGACTGGCCCAGAATCACCTGCTGCCACAGGGGTGTGGAGGGCTGGGTGTCCCAGGGCAGTTCCAAATTCACAAGAGCGGCGGTGAGCTGGTCCAGTTGGGCCAGCTGTTTGAGTTTTTCAAGGGCCACCGCGGGGTCGGCGGTGAGATAGACGATCCACAGGGCCAAAGCTGTCAGGAAGAGGGCGATGCCCTGCCGGACGCCGCGCAGCAGGGGGGCACTTGTCCTGTTCTTTTGCATAGCATTCACCTCTCCACAACCTATGCCGAGGAGCGGGGGGATAGAACCGCCGGGGAGCGGTTGCAATTGCTGCCAATTTAGGATATGATATTTCCCGATGTATTGTGAAGAAGGAGGCTGTTTTCCCATGAAAGACGGCTTGATATGCGTGGCGGCGGGCACCCCCTCCATCCGGGTGGCCGACTGCGCCCACAACGGGGCGGAAATTGTCCGCCTGATGGAGGAGGCCCAGGAGCAGGGGGTTAAAATTCTCGTCCTGCCTGAGCTGTGCCTCACCGGTTACACCTGCGGCGACCTGTTTTTGCAGGATACCCTGCTGGACGGAGCCCTGGAGGCTCTGCGCAGCGTGATGCAGGCCACCCAGCACCTGGAGGTGCTCTGCGCCCTGGGTATGCCCCTGCGGGCGGGGGGCAAGCTGTACAACTGCGCCGTGGTCATCCAGTACGGCCAGGTGGTGACGGTGGTGCCCAAGACCCACATCCCCAACTATGGGGAGTTCTACGAACAGCGGTGGTTTGCCTCGGGAGAGGGGCTGTTCTTTGACCACAGCTTTTTGGTGCGCCTGCCCCACCTGGAGGAGGGCTGGCAGGAGTTGTACGGGGCCTCTCCCCTCATGGAGTGCCCCGATGTGCCCGGCCTGCGCATCGGCGTGGAGCTGTGCGAGGATTTGTGGGTGTCCGACCCGCCCTCCCGTACCCTGGCCGAGTACGGGGCCACAGTGATTTTGAATCTGTCCGCCAGCAACGAGATTGTGGGCAAGAGCAGCTACCGCCGCAACCTGGTGGTGGGCCAGTCCGGGCGGCTGTGCTGCGGCTACGTGTATGCCGACGCCGGGGAAGGGGAGTCCACCACCGACCTGGTGTTCTCCGGGCACAACCTAATTGCGGAAAACGGCACTCTGCTGGCCGAGCGCCGCTTCGGAACCGGGCTGACCATCTCCCAGCTGGACATTGGCCGGCTGTGCCACGAGCGGCAGCGGCTGACCACCTTCCACAGCCGCCACCCCGAGGGGTGGGCGGAGGTGCGCTTCATCCTGTCCGAGACCCGCCTCACCCGGCCCATCTCTCCCACCCCCTTTGTGCCCCAGGATGAGGCGGGACGGGCCGAGCGGTGCCAGGAGATTTTGACCCTGGCGGCCTTAGGCCTTGCCAAGCGGCTGGAGCACACCCATGCCGCCACCGCCGTGGTGGGGCTGTCCGGTGGCCTGGACTCCACCCTGGCGCTCTTAATCACCGCCCGGGCTTTCGACCTGCTGGGCCGGGCTAAGCGGGATATTCTGGCCATCACCATGCCCTGCTTTGGCACCACCGCCCGTACCCGGTCCAATGCGGAGATTTTGGCCGGAGAACTGGGCACCGGATTCCAGGAAGTGAACATCGGGGACGCCGTGCGCCAGCACTTTGCCGACATTGGCCAGTCCATGGAGGACCACTCCGTCACCTTTGAAAACGGACAGGCCCGGGAGCGCACCCAGGTGCTCATGGACATTGCCAACCGCACCGGCGGCCTGGTCATCGGCACCGGGGACCTGTCCGAGCTGGCCCTGGGCTGGGCCACCTACAACGGGGACCACATGTCCATGTACGCCGTCAACGCCTCCATTCCCAAGACCCTGGTGCGCCATCTGGTGGACTACGTGGCCCGGGAGGAGGGGGGCAAGCTGGGCGAGGTGCTCCAGGACATTCTGGACACCCCCGTCTCCCCCGAGCTGCTCCCCCCCAAGGACGGGGAGATTGCCCAGAAGACCGAGGACCTGGTGGGCCCCTACGAGCTCCACGACTTCTTCCTCTACTACGCCATCCGCTGGGGCTTCTCCCCCCGGAAGGTGTTCCGTCTGGCGGTGTACGCCCTGGGCGACCGCTATGACAAGGCCACCCTCCACCGCTGGCTGGGCAACTTCTACCGCCGCTTCTTCGCCCAGCAGTTCAAGCGCTCCTGTCTGCCCGACGGGCCCAAGGTGGGCTCGGTCACCCTCTCCCCCCGGGGAGACTGGCGGATGCCCAGTGACGCGGTGGCCCGCCTGTGGCTGGAGGAATGGGAGGACCTGGCGTGAAACCATACGTGAGCCTCTTCTTTACCTTTGCCAAAATCGGGGTGTGCACCTTCGGCGGCGGCTACGCCATGCTCCCCATCCTGCAGCGGGAGCTGGTGGACAACAAAGGCTGGGCCACCGAGGAGGAACTGGCGGACTACTACGCTGTAGGCCAGTGTACCCCCGGCGTCATCGCCGTGAACACCGCCACCTTTGTGGGCTATAACCGGATGGGCTGGCTGGGCGGCGTTGTGGCTACCCTGGGGGTGGTGTTCCCCTGCCTGGTGATTATCATGGCCATCGCCGCCTTTTTGAGTAACTTTATGCACCTGGACGTGGTGGTTCACGCCTTCAACGGGGTGCGAGCGGGTGTGGTGGCCCTCATTTTGTCCAGCGTGTTGAAGCTGCTGAACACCTCTCTGGTGGACTGGAAAACCCGGCTCATCTATGTGGTGGTGCTCCTTGCGGGCGCTGTGGGGGTGTGGGCCCCCATGCCCGGCGGGGCCCTGGGCCAGGTGCTGGGGGCTCTGTGCTCCCCGGTGTTCCTGGTGGTGGTGTCCGGCCTGGTGGGGCTGGCCATCTACGGTAAGAAGGGAGGGGAGAAGGCATGATCTACCTGCGCCTCTTCTTCGAATTTTTCAAGGTGGGCCTGTTCTCCGTGGGCGGCGGCCTGGCCACCATCCCCTTCCTCACCGACCTGGGCCAGCGCACGGGCTGGTTTACCTCGGGGCAGCTGGCGGACATGATCGCCATCTCCGAGTCTACCCCTGGCCCCCTGGGGGTGAACATGTCCACCTACGTGGGCTTCCACACCGCCGGACTGCTGGGTAGCATTGTGTCCACCCTGGGCCTGGTGACCCCCTCCATTCTGGTAATTCTCCTCATCGCCCGGATTTTGAAGCAGTTCCGCCAGTCCCGGGTGGTGAACGCCATTTTCTACGGCCTGCGGGCGGCTTCGGTGGCCCTGATTACCGTGGCTCTGCTGGAAGTGGCGGTGATTGCCCTGGCCAAAGAGGGCAGCCCCCTGGGGGTGCACTGGATGGGCGTGGCCCTGGCGGCCCTGGTGTTCGTGCTCATGCGCTACACTCCCGCCAAGAAGCTACACCCCATTGTGTTCATCGCCTTTTCTGCGGTGGTGGGCGTGATGTTTCAGATGTAATACAAACAGGGTCTGTTGCAAAGTTGAACTTCGCAGCAGACCCTGTTTTATCTAAGGGGTATGGCTCCCTCCCTGGGGGAGGCTTTGAGTCTGGCAATCATCGAAAGCCGGACGTTCGGCGGCGGGAACGCCGCTGCTCCAGGGTAGGCCCGGAGGTGGAAACCACCCGGCCATAGGGCCAGCTGCCCAGGGTGGCCTAGTGTGGTGGCACAAACAGGGGCCACAGCAAGGGTGACGGGCCGAATACAGACTTGACGCAGGCCCAGCCTCGTACCCCAGGGAGGTCCTTAGGGGGGAACGCCCTAAGCGGGTTTTGGTGCCTTTTGCCCGCCCAAAAGGCACCCCCAGCGGGGAGCGTCCCCACCAGGCTGGCAAGCCGGAACCTTGGGTGGTTAGACGGTCAACCCCTTGCACAAGGAAGTCATTGGCGAGCTGTTTTTGGGGAACTGACAGGTTATCGCAAGAAAAACAGAGATGATGCTCCAATGGTTGCACCATCTCTGTTTGACTCTTTTTCACTTATGATGGTGGTTTTTCCACTGTTGGGATTGCCAGTAAGTGCAATGCGCATGGGTCAAATTCATGGACCGTTCCTCCTGATGTTTCTTAGAGTTGCATTTGGCTAACTCATTAAGATAGCAATGGCTAACTCAGTTGTCAGGAGGAAGAGAGGAAAAATTTTTTTCATCCGGGACAGCCCCTTTCCAAAGCAAGAAAGCTATGCTATCATAATCATGGACACCGCTCCAGGCTGTGGAGCGGTCCGGCATCCATACCATCACCCCGTGAGATGAGGAAACATCACATGAACATTGCGAAAATTATGATCCCCAAGGCCTGTACCATGGTACTGCACCAGGACAACACGGTGCGGCAGGGCTTGGAAACCATGTGTCACAACAGCTACACCGCCATTCCTGTGCTGGACGGGCAAGGGGGATATGTGGGCTGTGTCACCGAGGGAGATTTTCTCCGCCACATTCTGGCGGTGAACTCCACCGACAAAAAGAAGCTGGAACAGACCAAAATCCGAGACATTATGCGCAGTGATTTCTGCCCCGCCGTGAGCATCCGGGCCACCTTCCAAGAGGTGATGGACCTGGCTATGGAGCAGAACTTTGTCCCCGTGGTGGACGACCGCAACGCCCTGTGCGGCATCGTCACCCGGCGCAATCTGCTGGGTGCGGTGGGTAAAAATTATGTGGACCAAAAGCTGGAGTTGCAGCGGGTATAGAGACACGGAATTGGAGCATACAACCACAGAGGTGCAGGAGAACAGCCGGACGTTCTTATGCACCTCTGTCGTTTTGCATGAAATGGGTTTGGCAGGGAACACTAGTCCGGGGGTGATGGCGTGAAGGAGCGGAGCAAATACATCATCATTGGGCTGCTGGCCGGGGTGGCCAACGGTTTTTTCGGGGCCGGAGGCGGGCTGTTTCTGGTTCCCTTGTTTGTGGGCTGGGTGGGGCTGGAGCAGCGGAAAGCCTTTGCCACCTCGGTGGCGGTGGTGCTGCCCCTGTGTGTGGCGGCACTCATCAGCTACGTCAGAAAGGGCGGGGTAGACGTTGCCGTGGCGCTGCCTTATCTGGCCGGGGGGCTGGTAGGCGGCGTGCTGGCGGGTCGGGTGTTTGACAAAATTCCGGTGCTCTGGCTGCGCCGGGGCTTTGGGGCCCTGCTGGTGTATGGGGGCGTGAAGGCGGTGTTGCTGCTGTGAACCTACTGGACTTTTTGGTGGGAGCGGCCACCGGGGTACTCAGCGGCTGCGGCGTGGGGGGCGGCACCCTGCTGGTGCTCTACCTCACCGCCGTGGCAGGGTTGGAGCAGTACCAGGCGGGGGGCGTCAACCTGATGTACTTTCTGGCCTGTGCCGCCCCCGCCCTGGTGTCCCACGCCAGAAGAGGGCGGGTGGAGTGGCAGGGGGTGGTGTGGTGCCTGGTACTGGGCATTCCCGCCGCCATCGCCGCCGGGGCGGTGGCGGGGCAGCTGGACGTGGGACTGCTGCGCCGCCTGTTCGGATTGCTCATGCTGTATGTGGGCATCAAAGAGGTGTTTGCCCGGAAGCCCAACGAGAAGACATAGAAAGGACAAGCCCGGCGGCCATCAGCCGCCGGGCTCGTCCCGGTTTGGTTTGTGTGTGTATGGAGGACAGGGGAAGCGATTACTTACCCTGGCGTTCCTTGCGCTTTGCAGCAGCCATACCGGCCATCAGGGCCGCAGCGCCGCCCAGAGCTGCCACGTACAGCAGTACCTGGCTGTGGTCCCCGGTCTGGGGCACGTTCTCCGGCTGGTCGGTGGCCTCAGGCTTCTGGGAAGTCTGGGGCTGATCGGTGGGCTGGGTCTCGCCACCGGCGGTGAGGCCGTCCATGGCGGCGCTCAGAGCGGCCACGGCGTTGTCCACGGTGGCCTGGTCATCCTCGCTCAGGGAGTTGTCAGCCAGTACGGCCTGAGCCTCGGCCAGGGCGGAGCGGAACACGGCCACGGACTCGGCGGTGTAGCCGCTGAGGTCCATGCCCTCGGCCTTACCCACCAGGTCGTCCAGGATGGACTTGTCTGCCTTGAAGCGCTGAGCCAGAATGGCGTCCAGCAGGGCGTCTGCCACGGGCTGCACGTCGGAGCCCAGGGCGTTGGGGTCGTCATAGACCTCCTGGGCGTTGGCCTGAGCGTCCACCAGCTCCTGCCAGTGGTCAGCCACATACTTGTCGGCGTTGTCCACCATGGTCTGGGCCCGGTCCAGAAGCAGCTCCAGCATATCCTTGTCTGCCTTGGTGAAGTCCAGCAGCTGGATGGCCAGCACCAGGTCGTCCCAGGCACCCCACACTTCATCGGTGGTGGCGTTGGGGTCGTCCAGCACCGCCTTGGCCTGGTCCAGAGCCTTCTGGTAGAACTCGGCCACCATGGGGATGAGGTTGCTGGTGTCGTAGCTCAGGGCCTTCTCATAGGTCTCTTGCAGCAGGCTCTTGTCCACGGCGGGGGTCTCGGTCTCCACCTGGGCGGTGATGGTCACGTCGTGGTCGGGCATGACGAAGGTGGTGGTGGTAGCGGTGGCGTCGGCAAACTCCACGCCCTCGCCCACCCAGCCAGTGAAGGTCTGGTTGTCGGAGAGCTGGTTGACGGTGATGGTCACGGTGTCCCCGGCCTCGGCAGAGCCCACATTGGCCCAGCCGCCGGTGACGGTGATGTCATAAGCCTCACCCACGCTGCCATCCTCGCCGTAGGCGGCCTGGAGACGGGCGGTCTCGGCCTCAGACAGGCGGATGACGGTGCCGTGGCGGAAGGAGGCGGGGGAGAAGGAAGAGCTGACCTTGGTGTAGCTCTGGAAGTCCTCGGTGACGAAGGCGCGGTAGCCGCCATTGTCACCCATGACGCACCAGGTGCCGTCGGGCAGCTGGTAGCAGGTGATGCCTTCCATGCCGTCGGTGATGCCGAACTGGGTGTGCTGGCCACGGGCGATGATGCGCTCCCAGTCGTTCATCTCCAGGGAGAGGGTCTTGCAGCGGTCCACCACGGTGTTCCAGTCGGAGGTGGAGAAGCGGTAGTAGTAGCCGTCGGCCTCGTTGTAGACGATGGAGGAGTCGATGATGTTCACCTCGGCGCTGCCGTTGTCATCCTCGTCCAGCCACACCACGGGCTCGGAGAAGGTGCGGAAGTCCCGGGTGGTGCACACGTACACCCGCAGGGCCCAGTCGTTGGTGCCATATTCCCGCTGGTCACGGGCGGACCAGTAGATGAGGTACTGGCCGGTGGCCTCGTCGTAGATGGCCTCGGGGGCCCACACGCACCCGGCAAAGTCGAAGCCGGAGTGGACAATGGCGCCCTCGCTCCAGTGCACCAGATCCTCGGACTCCCAGACCACAATGCTCTGGCTGGCGTTGCGCTGGTTCCAGCCGGAGCCGCCGGCTCCGCCGCCCTCGGCGTGGAGGTCGGTGCCCAGAATCCAGTATCGGTCGCCCTCGGCGGAGCGGATGAGGTGGGGGTCACGGACACCCAGGTCGCTGGCCAGGTTGGCCAGGATGGGCTGGTTGTCGTTGAGAGAGGTCCAGTTCAGGCCGTCCTCACTGGTGCCCAGGAAGATCTTCTCGTAGCCGCCGGAGGCCTGGAAGTAGGTCCACAGGTAGTCCCCGGTGTAGTCGGTGTCCAGAGTGCCGTCCACAGGCAGCACGGTGGCGATAAAGGTGCGGGTGACGGTCTCGTCGGTGGCGGGGTTGGACACCACAGCGGTGAGGGTCACGGACACGGCGGACGCACCGGCGGCGGGGCGGGTGACCACACCAGCGGCCTTGCCGTCCATGTCCTTGTCGGTGATCACGTCAGGGTTGCTGGAGGTCCAGGTGATGGTGGACCCAGCCTCACCCGTGGTGGGCAGGGTGATGTTGCCCTTGACCCGGTCCAGGTTGGGGATGGACAGGGCGGCGGCGTCCCGGGCGATGGCCCGCTGGGCGGTGACCGCCTGGGCGTCCTCAGCGGTGAGGGTGTCCTCACCCAGGCCCAAGTTGATCTGGTCCAGGTAGCCGGAGAAGATGTAGTTGGTGTCGTAGCAGCGGCCCAGATAGGCGTTGGAGGAGAAGGCGTCCAGCTCAGAGAGCTTAAAGCCCAACTGGGTGGGAACCAGTAGCTCCACGCCGTTGGCGTACACGCTGACCACGCCGGTGGTGTCGGTCTCGGTGTAGCGGATGGCCAAGCTCTCCCAGGCATCCAGCACGCCCAGGCCGTGGAAGGGGATGGTCTGGGCCTCGCCGTTGTTCTTCACGGTGAGGGCGCCGTTCTCGCCCATAGAGTCGAACATACGCACCCCGAAGTACTGGGAGGCGGTGCCCACGGTAAAGACATACTTGCGGTCGTACTGGACGATCATGTCGTCCCCGCCGCCGCTCTTGCCCACATAGTCCTGGTTGACATCCAGCACCAGGGAGAAGGAGCCGGCGGACAGCAGGTCCCGAATGCCGTTGATCTGGGCCTGACCCACGCCGGTGTTGTTCCAGCCGGTGGTCAGGTGGAGCATGGACCCGCCGTTGCCGTCATCCACCAGGGTGGTGTTGCCGGTGAGGGCCAGGATGCCGTCGGTCTCCTCCAGATTGCCGGAGTAGTCGGGCTGGGTGGGCTGGGGCAGAGGCTCGGCGTCGGTGCCCTCCATGGTGGGCTCCATGGGCAGCATGTAGCCGTAGCTGTCAAAGCCGATCTCCTGCACGCAGGTCTCCCGGTGATAGCCCAGGCCGGAGGTATAGGTGTTCAGGGGGGTGTAGAAGCGGTGGTAGGCCAGATACACCCGGCCGTCGTCGTCCAGCAGGGTGGACTGGTGGGCGGTGCCCAGCATGCCGCCGGCCTCATCCTTGTCCATGAGCAGGTACTTGTACTGCACAGGGCCCAGGGGGCTGGTGGACACGCCGTACTGCACGCAGTAGTTGGGGCTGCCGGTGTCGTCCTGGGACCAGAGGAAGTGGTACAGATCCCCCACCTTCTCCACGGTGACGGACTCCCGGAAGCCGGTCAGGCCGCTGCCGTCGGTCTCCCGGAGGTTTTGCAGGGTGCCGGGCACCACGCTCATCATGTCCTCGCCCAACTGCACCACGGCGGCGTCGCCGTTGCCGAAGTACAGGTAGGAGGTGCCATCGTCATCGGTGAGCACCGAGGGGTCAATGGCCTGGCCCATGGAGATGCCGGCGGAGCGGCACATGTCCATGCTGATGAGAGGCTCGCTGGCGGGGGTGTAGGGTCCGGCGGGATCGTCGGCCACCGCCACGCCGATGGCGGACTCGCCGTTGGACTTCTTGGCGCAATAGTAGAAGTAGTATTGGCCGTCCTTTTCCTCAATGGAGGGGGCCCAGGCGCTGCCGTAGGACCACTCACTCACGGGCACCTCATAGTCGTGGACGGTGTTGGTCTGGGTCTCGGTGACATCGGAGTTGGTCTCCAGAATCATGCCCTCACACTGCCAGGGGCCGGACAGGGAGTCGGAGGAGAAGGCGTAGAACTGGGTGCCGCTCCAGCCGCTGTAGCCGTCGGTGGTGGGGAAGATCCAGTACTTATCCCCAAACTTGTCAATGTCGGGGTCGGCAAACTGGCCGGGCAGCACCGAGTTGGTCACCAGCTCGGGGGTCTTGATGGTAATGGTTTGGGTGCTGTCGTTGTAGGTGAGGGTGGCCTCCACGTCCTGGGTCAGGTCCAGGGTGTCCCCGTTGGTGAAGCTCTGGCCGTCCACGGTGATGGACACGGCGTCGTCCACCAGGTCAAAGGTCACGGGCACCGCCGTCAGGTCGGTGGGGGACATGGTGTTGGTCTCCACATCATAGGTGTACTTTTTCAGCTGGCTGGTGAGCACGTCGTCTTCCAGGGTGGAGCTGACGGTGGTGTGCTCGTCCAGGCCCCGCTCGCTGCCCGTGGGCATCACGCCCGCCGAGACACCGTTGACCAGGTTGTCTAGAGTCACGCCGTTGAGGTCGGCGATCTCCAGCTGGCTCAGGGCCCGGTCATAGATCTGGATGTTGTCATAGGCGCCCTTGAAGTAGCTGTCAGGCTCATAGAAGGACTTGCCGAAGTAGAGCAGGGGATTGTCCCCCAGATCCTCCAAGGTGGCGTTGAGGTTGTCGTTTTCGTCCACCAGCACGCCGTCAATGTACAGACTCAGGGTGTCCTCAGACAGGGCGATGGTGACGTTCTTCCACTGGTTCAGGCCGTCCAGGGTGGTGACCACGCCGGACTCGTTGTTCCAGGAGTTCTGGGTCAGGCCCACGTAGAACTCCGAGCTGCGGGTGCGGAGAAACAGGTACTTGATGTTGTCCTGGCCCAGGGCAAAGGTAAAGAAGTTGCCGCTGGCGGTCTGGGTCTGCACGTCAAAGGAGACGGTGAACCCGGTCTGGTCGTTGAAGAAGCTGGTCTCGTCCAGCTGGGCATAGCCGCCGTTGGAGCCGTCCAAAACCAGAGTCCCGTTCTGGACGGAGGCGGAGCCGTGGAGGGAAAGTGCGGGGCTGCCCTCAAAGTCCTCGGAGAACACAAGGCTGTCCGAGACAGAGCGGGCGGTGGATGAGGGGTCTGTGCTGGCCTGGAGCATCGAGGGGCCCGCTGCGCTGGCGTACACGTTTGCCCCCAGCACAAGGCCCAGGGCAGCAGCGGCGACTCGAATGGGTTTCTTCATCTGCAATTCCTCCTTCATGTCGTTCCATCCGTGGCACCCCGGCCATCCCCTGTGGACTCTGACCAGGGGAAGGGGAGAGGGGCGGACTGTCATGTACGTACAATTTTAGACGATTTGGACATACCTGTCAATTTTATTGCAAAAATTCGGGCAAAATTGGAACAAATAACAATACAAATTATCAAAAAGCAAAATTATACACTTTGTTTAGGTAAATGGTGGAGTATTCATTAGAAGGTGAAAAATATACAACTTCTCTTGCAAAAAGCAAGGTGAAAATAAGCGGGATACACAGAAAAATCCGGGAAAACACGGCGTGTTTCCCGGATAAAAGCAGACAACTTATGAAGTATATTGGGGACAGAGTACGGATATCTCGCTGGTTTTGTGACAACGAATCAGGGCCAGCAGCTTCCGGCTGCTGGCCCTGATTCTGCGTATGTAAGAAAAGGAAGGAGAAAGGAGAAGGCTTACTTGTCGCCCTGATTCTTACGGCGCAGGGCAAAGGCGCCGGTGAGCAGGCACACCGCACAAGCCAGGGCGGCCACGTACCCCATCAGCTGGGCGGTGTCTCCGGTCTGGGGCACGTTGTTCTCCGGCTGCTGGGTGGCTTCGGGCGTCTGGGAAACCTCGGGTTGGTCGGTGGCCTCCGGCTTGTCGCTGGGCTGGGCTCCTCCCTCGGCAGTGAGGCCGTCCATGGCACGGGTGAGCTTCTCCACGGCGGCGTCCACGGTGTTCTGGTCGTCCTCGGTGAGGCTGTTGTCTGCCATCACGGCCTGAGCCTCGGACAGGGCGGAGCGGAACACGGCCACGGACTCGGCGGTGTAGCCGGTGAGGTCCATGCTCTCGGCCTTGCCGAGCAGGTCCTCCAGGATGGACTTGTCGGCCTTGAAGCGCTGGGCCAGGATGGCGTCCAGCAGGGCCTGAGCCACAGGCCGGATGTCCTCTTCCATGGCGTCGCCGTCTGCGGCCACGTCCTTGGCCTTGGCCAGGGCGTCCGCCAGCTCGGGCCAGTGGGTCTCCACGTACTTGTCCTGGTTGGGAATCATGGCCTCGGCCTTGGCGATGAGCAGGTTCAGCTCGTCCTTGTCGCCCTGAACCAGGCCCAGGCCCCAGATGCCCTCCAGCAGGGCGTCCCAGGCAGCGTCCACCTCGGCCTGAGTGGCGTCGGTGTTGTCCAGAACGACCTTGGCATGTTCAAGAGCAGTCTCAAAGGCCTTCTTGGCGGCGTCGGTGACACCGTCGGTGGAGAGGGTCACGGCGTAGTCATAGGTCTTTTGCAGCAGGGTCTTGTTGGCCTCGGGGGTGGGCTCGGGAGTCTCGCCCTCGCCCATGGCGGTCTCCAGGGCCACCTCGGCGTTGTAGAGCTGCTCCTGGGTCACGCCGTCCAGGTTATTAAGCAGGGCCTTGGCGTCACGCAAAGCGGTCTGGAAGGCGTTCCAGTCCTCACCCACGAAGGTGTCCTCGGTGATGCCCTCGGCCAGGGTCACGGCCTCTTCCAGCCACTGGGTGTTCAGGACCGACTTGGTCTCCAGCAGCTTGACATAGGCGTGATAGCGGTAGTTGTAGGCGTCGTACATGGGGTAGAAGTCCAGACCGTCCAGGGTCAGGTGGGGGGTCTCGCCGGTGCCGGCGGGCTCCACGATGGACACCACCTGGTCCAGGTTGCTGTCGTTGGCGGACACGGTGTACCAGTTCATGGGCACGTAGGTGTCACGGGTGTCCTTGGCCACCATGACCATGGGACCATACATCAGGGAGGCAACCACATCGCCGTCCACGGTGTCGGGGGTCTTGTCCAGGTGCACGGTGTAGGGCATGTTCACGGTGACCACGTCGCCGTCGTTCCAGGTGCGCTCGATGGCCACATAGGAGCTGGGAGTGGCGCCGTCGATGACCACGTCCCCGTTGACGGACACGGTGAAGCCGGCGGTGGCCCAGTAGGGCACGCGGAGCTTCATGGTGAAGGTGCCGGAGCCGGACACGGTGAGGGTGGAGGTCTCAGAGGGGAAGAGGGTGTCCTGGGACACGCTCACGCCCTTCTCGGCCCAGTCCACGGTGGTGGGCATGTACAGGTTGACGTACAGGGTGTCGTCGGTCTTGGCGTAGGTGGCGGCCTGATACTGGACGTGGTTTTCCATACCAGTGCCGTTGCAGCAGGTGAATCCGCCGTAGTCGCTGTCAAAGTCACGGCGCTGGCCGGGATCGATGGGCAGCATGTAGGTCACGCCGTTGTGCATGTACTCGGTGGTGTCGTGGCTCTGAGAGGCCAGAATCTGGTTGATGACGGTGCGCTCATAGTAGTCCATGTAAGCGGCGTTGTCGGGGTCGTACTGGTACAGCTCCCGGGTGAGCTTGAGCATGTTGTAGGCGGCGCAGGTCTCGCAGTTTTCACCGCGGCCCTCGTTGCCCAGAATGTTGGCGCCCTGCTCATAGGGGTCCTGGAAGCGCTCGCCAGTGCCCACGCCGCCGATGGAGTAGGCGTAGCGGGAAGTGACCAGCTCCCAGAAGTTCTCGGCTACCCGATAGTAGTAGTCGTCGCCGGTGGCGTTGTACATGTGGATGGCGCCCACGATCTGGGGGATGTGCTGGTTGGCGTGGCGGCCCTGGATGGTGTCCTCGCCAGCGGCCAGGCCGTCAAAGAAGTCGGTGTTGTCGAACATCTTGGCGGTCTCCAGATACCGCTCGTCGCCGGTGAGCTCGTACAGACGGGTCATGGACTCGTTCATGCCGCCGTACTCGCCGGCGATGTACATGCTCCACATCTTGGCCCGCTGCTCGGGCGTGCAGGCGCTCAGGCGGTCATACACCCACAGACCCAAGTCCTTGGCCACTTCCAGGCCGGTCTCGTTGCCGGCGTAGATGTAGCTGTCAAGGAAGCCAGCCAGCAGCTTGTGCATGGTGTAGTAGGGAGCCCAGATGGTGGCGTAGGGGGTGTACTGCTCCAGCAGAGCGAACTGGTCGGGAGAGTAGGCGCTGAGGAAGCCCTCGCCCCAAGTGGAGGGGTCCTTGCTCCACAGCTCCTGAGCGGCGCTGGTGGGGGTGCAGGCGGTCTCAAACTCGCTGGGCACGCCCTGGGACAGCTCCTGGAGCTTGCGCATCTCGGTGACCATGTAATCCAGCTTGTCTTTGTAGGTCTCGTCGCCGGTGGAGGCGTAGGCCTGAGCCAGGGCGGACATGAAGTGGCCGGTGGAGTGGCCGCGCAGCAGGCCGGAGGGCTCCTCCCAGCCGGTGAGGGGCTGAGCGCCCTTGGTGTCCTGACCGAAGGCGGTGCGGAAGTTGTAGAGCATCCGGTCGGCGTCCATGATCTTCAGGTACTCCAGGGTGCGGCCCATGTTCTCACCGAACATGGTGTCGGTGCCGTCCAGAGACACGTCATCCAGGTAGAACAGGTAGGCCTGGGCCTCGGGGGCCTCATAGTCGGTGTCCTCCACGGTGATGGTGGCGGTGACTTCCACGGTGGAGTCCACCACGTGGCCGGTGAGGGTCTGGGTGCCGGCGGTGGCGTACATCTCGCCGGTCTGGCCGGTGGGCCAGGTCACCTTTTCCATTCCGGTGGTGGAGTCCTCATAGGTGACCTTCACCACGGCAGGGAGGGAGGGAACGATGCCCACGGAGGTGGTCACGTCCACGGCCTCGGCCTTGACGATGTCCAGCCGCTCATAGAGGGGCAGGATGGTCACGTCGAAGGTGCGGGTCTCCTGGGCGGAGCCATAGGAGATGGTGGCGGTGAGGGTGACGGTGACAGGCTCGCCCACGGGGCGGGTCACGGTGCCGTCGTTGGCCAGATACTCCTGGTTGGAGCTCTCCCAGGTGATGGTGGAGTCCAGAGCGCCACGGGTGGGGAGGATGATATTCTCCACCACGGCGGAGAGGCTGCCCAGGTTGATGGCGTCGGCGTCAGCGCTCACCCGCTGCTCATCGGTGGGCTGGGCGATGACGGTGACAGTGAACTCCTTGGTGCGGCTCACGTCGCCGGAGGTGATGGTGGCGGTGAGGGTGGCGGTGGCGTCGGCCTCACCGGGCTGGGGACGGGTGACCACGCCGGTGTTGGTGATGACATCGGCATCGGAGGTCTCCCAGGTGATGGCGCTGCCAGCCACGCCGGTGGTGGGCAGGTCCAGGTTGTCGGTGAGGGCGGAGGTGTCGCCCAGCGTCAGGGCGTTATAGTCCCGCTCCACCCGCTGGTCGTCGGGGATGTTGTACATGGCGGCCACTTCGTCCTCGGTCATGGCGTAGTCATAGATGCGGAAGTCGGCCACCATGCCGTTGAGCAGGTCGTTGCCGAACTGGCCGTAGCCGATGTAGTTCTGGGTGGAGCCCTCCAGAATGGACAGGTCGGCGTTGGTGACCACCGAGTCGCCCACCTGGGCGCCGTCCTCGTACATGGTCATGGTGTTGGTCTCCCCGTCAAAGGTGACGGTGGTGAGTTTCCAAACGCCGGTGTCCAGAGCGGTGCCCTTCTCAGGGCCCATCTCGTTGCCCCAGCCGCTGTTGGTGAGGGCGGCGGTGTAGCCGGTGTGTCCGGTGTTGTAGCCGGAGTCCAGCAGATACATATAGCTGGTGGTGTTGTGGCCGATGTCCCAGATGCGGGCGTAGCCGGAGGACTGGTTGACATACACCCAGCAGCTGATGGTCACGGAGTCCAGGCCGTTGAGCACGCCGGCGGGCATCTCCACATAGTTGTGGCCGGTGCCGGGCTGGCCGCCCTGGAGCACAATGGCGGTCTGGGTCTCGCCGAAGATCTCCACTTCCTTGGTCTCCACGCCGCTGCCACGGGGCATGACCTCGCCGCTCTTGCCGTTGCCGCTGACGTCGTTGACAATGGTGCCGGTCTTCAGTGACTCAAAGTCGTAGTGGAGGACCAGGCCCTCGTCGGCCCGGGGCTCTGCCTGGGGCAGCTGGGCCGCCAGCACGTAGGTGGGTACCATGCCCACCAGCATGGAGGCGCTGACCAGCCAGGTGCCAATCCGGGTCCAGGTTTTGCGTTTCATTGATACATCGCTCCTTTCATTTGGTGGAAGTGCCGGGGGTGTATAGATGGAATAGGCGGGCCCCCTCTCTTGTGCCCAATTTTTAAATTTGTCTGTTTTGAAATAAAAAACATACAAATTATCCGTAGATGGGCAAATTCGTACCATGTGAGTCCATATTAGCCGGGGAATTCTGGGAAGTCAAGGGAGATGGGAGAAAGTTACATGAGAAAAAATGGGTGAAATTTGTACTAGTTTTTTCCTTACAGTAAAATATCCATCTGTGAAAAATGCTGTAAAACATGGAAACATAGCGTGTTATGTGGCGGTTTTTCTGGGAAGAGTGGAGAAAATACAGAGGGGATAAATCAAGTCAAGTTGCACAAATGGTAATAATAAAACGTGAATTTAATGGTACAAAAAACCGAGGACACACCGGGGGAGTTTTCTCGGTTCTGGGGAGAAACCGGGGGAGAGGGGAAAAAATGCCCAGCCGTCACTGGCGGCTGGGCGTCATTTGGTATGGATTTTGGGGAAGTTGTCATGCCTCCAGGGCCCGGATGAGGTTGACCATCTCAATGGCCCCCTGGGCGCACTCGGAGCCCTTGTTGCCCGCCTTGGAGCCGGCCCGCTCAATGGCCTGCTCGATGGAGTCGGTGGTGAGCACGCCGAAGAGGACGGGCACGTCGCTGTTGAGGGAGACGTTGGCAATGCCCTTGGACACCTCGCTGCACACGTAGTCGTAGTGGCTGGTGCTGCCACGAATCACCGCTCCCAGGGCAATGACGGCGTCAAATTTTCCGCTTTTGGCCATTTTGGAGGCGATGAGGGGGATTTCAAAGGCCCCGGGTACCCAGGCCAGGCTGATGTCCTCGGCCCGCACGCCGTGACGCAGCAGGGTGTCTTCGCAGCCGCCAATGAGGCGGGATACGATGAAGTCGTTGAACCGTGCGGCCACAATGCCGATTTTGATGCCCTGAGATACCAGATTTCCTTCAAAGGTTTTCATGATGATGTCCTCCCTTAATAGTCTAAGATGTGTCCCATGCGGTGCTGCTTGGTCTGGAGATAGAATAAATCCTCCTGGGTGGCCTGAATTTGAATGGGCACCCGCTCCACAATCTCCAGGCCGAAATCCGCCAGCTGATAGATTTTATCCGGGTTGTTGGTCAAAAGCCGCATGGTGCGCACCCCCAGGTCCCGGAGAATCTGGGCCCCGGTCCAGTACTCCCGCAGGTCGGGGGCAAAGCCCAGCTGGAGGTTGGCGTCCACGGTGTCCACCCCCTTCTCCTGGAGCTCGTAGGCCTTGAGCTTGTTGATGAGGCCAATGCCCCGGCCCTCCTGGCGCATGTACAGCAGCACGCCCCGGCCCTCCGCCTCAATCTGGGTCAGGGCGGCGGCCAGTTGCTGGCCGCAGTCGCAGCGGCGGGAGCCGAACACGTCCCCGGTGAGGCACTCGGAGTGGACCCGGCATAGCACGTTGGACCCGTCCCCAAGATCCCCTTTCACCAGGGCCACGTGGTGCTCCCCGGTGAGGTCGTTGACATAGCCGTAGATCTGGAAGTCCCCGAATCGGGTGGGCATTTTGGCGCAGGCCTCCCGTACCACGTGCTTGTCGTGGCGGCGGCAGTAGTCCTGCAAGTCCCGGATGGTGAGCACCTTCATGCCCCAGGCTTTGGCATGTTCCAGCAGGCGAGGGGTGCGCATCATGGTGCCGTCCTCCTCCATGATCTCACAGCACAGCCCGCAGGGGGTCAGCCCCGCCAGGCGGCACAGGTCCACGGTGGCCTCGGTGTGGCCGTTGCGGGCCAGCACCCCGCCGGGGCGGGCCACCAGGGGAAACACGTGGCCGGGCCGCCGCAGGTCCTCCGGGCGGGTGGACGGGTCCACGCACTTGCGGCAGGTGTACCCCCGCTCCTGGGCGGAGATGCCGGTGGTGGTGTCCACGTGGTCGATGGACACAGTGAAGGCGGTGGAGTGGTTGTCGGTGTTCACCTTCACCATCTGCTCCAGCCCCAGCCGGGCGGCCACCTCACCGCTCATGGGGGTGCAGATGAGCCCCTTGGCGTGGGTGGCCATAAAGTTCACATTTTCAGTGGTGGCAAACTGGGCGGCGCACACCATGTCTCCCTCATTCTCCCGGTCCGGATCGTCGATGACCAGGAGAATGTGGCCGGCCCGCAGCTCCTCCAGTGCCTCTTCCACCGTGCAAAATTGTTCTTCCATTGTTCTTCCTCCGTTCTTTAAAAGCCGTGTTCGGCCAGAAACTCCCATGTGATGTTGCGCTCAGGCTGGGGCGCCTCCTGGGGGCGCAGCAGCTTTTCCACATATTTGGCCAGCAGGTCCGTCTCCAGGTTCACCACGTCTCCAACCCCTTTCTCACCCAGCAGAGTGACCGAGGCGGTGTGGGGGATGATGGACACGGCGAAGCGGTGGGCCTCCACCCAGGCCACGGTGAGGCTGATGCCGTCCACGGTGATGGACCCCTTTTCCACCACGTAGCGCAGCAGGGCGGGGGAGGCCTCGATGGTGTACCACAGGGCGATGCCGTCCCGGCGCACCTGGGCGATGGTGCCCACCCCGTCGATGTGCCCGGACACTATGTGCCCGCCGAAGCGGCCCCCGGCGGCCATGGCCCGCTCCAGATTCACGTGGCTGCCCGGGGTGAGGACGCCCAGGGAGGAGCGGTCCAGGGTCTCGTGCATCACGTCGGCGGTGAATCCGGTGGAGTCCTTGGCCGTAGCGGTGAGGCACACCCCGTTGACGGCCACGCTGTCCCCCACCTTCAGGTCGGACAGCACGGTGTTGGCCCCGATGGACACCACCGCCCACTGGGGCCCCCGGCGGATGGAGCGCACAGTGCCCAGCTCCTCAACGATTCCGGTAAACATCCACATCTACCTCGCTTTCCAGCAGCAAATCCGCCCCCAGCCGGGTGACGGTGGTGTGTTTCAGGGGAATGCCCTGGGCGGGGGTGGCCACCCCCAGCCCCTCCACCGGGGACTTGGCGTCCCGGCCCCCCAGCAGCTTGGGGGCCAGGTAGGCCTGGACCTTGTGGACGATGCCCTGCTCCAGGGCCGCCCAGTTCAGGGTCCCGCCCCCTTCCAGGATGACGCTGTCTATCCCTTGGGCCCCCAGCCGCTCCATGAGGGCAGAGAGGTCCACGTGGCCTTCTCGCTCCGGCAGGGTCCACACCTGGCACCCGGCATCCTCCAGCGGGAAGATACGGGCGGGGTCGGTGGAGCAGGTGGCTACCAGGGTGGGCACTTGGGAGGCGGTGCGCACCAGCTGGCGGTCCAGGGGGGTGCACAGGTGGGTGTCGCATACGATGCGCAGGGGATTTCGGCCCCCCTCTAGACGACAGGTGAGCAGGGGGTCGTCGGCCAGCACCGTGCCCACCCCCACCAGAATGGCAGCGTATCGGTTCCGGTCCCGGTGCACCTGGGCCCTGGCCTCCGGCCCGGTGATCCACCGGGAGGCCCCGGTGCGGGTGGCGATTTTGCCGTCCATGGTCATGGCGTATTTCATCACCACATAGGGGCGGCGGGTGCGGATGTAGTGGAAGAACACCTGGTTGAGGGCGTCGCATGCCTCCTGGCACACCCCGGTCTCCACCTCAATGCCGTGGCGGCGCAGGATCTCCAATCCTTTGCCCGCCACCAGGGGGTTGGGGTCGTGGGAGCCCACCACCACCTTGGCGATGCCGGCGTCCAGGATGGCCTGGGTGCAGGGGGGCTGCTTGCCCTGGTGGCAGCAGGGCTCCAAGGTCACGTACAGGGTGGCGCCCCAGGGGTCCTGGGTGCAGCTTTGCAGGGCGTTGCGCTCGGCGTGGGCCTGGCCGTACCGCTGGTGGTACCCCTGGCCGATGATCGTCCCGTCTTTGACAATCACCGCCCCCACCATGGGGTTGGGGTTGGTCCAGCCCGCCCCCCGCTCTGCCAGTTCCAGGGCCAGGCGCATATAGTCTTGATGGTTCATCTCATGCCTCCCGGAAAACAAAAAATGCCTTGAACCGGTGGTTCAAGGCATCGTGAAGGGGCAGAGGGACCTGGGCCCAGAAAACAAAAACTCCGGAATGTATCCCATTCCAGAGCCAATCCGTGGGCACAGGCGCAATCCCCCTGCGGTCACACGATCTTCTTTCATCCAGACTATACGGTCGGCTTCGGAGTTTCACCGAATCATGCCTTGCGGCTCGTGGGCTATACCACCGGTGGGGAATTTCACCCCGCCCTGAAGATCCTGATTCAATTGACCACAGTATAGACCCCCTGGATGGAGTTGTCAAGAGGTGGAAGAAAAACCTGGGGGGTGTCCTTGCGGGAATGGCGGGGCTTTGGTACAATGAAACACAACGAAATGGGGAGGGAGCCGGGATGCAAGTGAAGTTTTACGAGCAAGTGGACGACAAACGGCTGCGCTTTGCGGTGATTGTGGCACGGCACAGGGGCAAGTGGGTATTCTGCAAGCACCGGGAGCGGGACACCTATGAGCTGCCCGGCGGACACCGGGAGCCGGGGGAGAGCATCCTGGAGGCCGCCCGAAGGGAATTGCAGGAGGAGACAGGAGCGGCGGCGTTTTCCATCCATCCGGTGTGTGTGTACTCGGTGATTGGGAAAAATCGGGTCAATGAGTCGGGAGAAGAGTGCTTTGGAATGTTGTATGCCGCTGAAATCGAGACCTTCCAGGGTCAGCTGCACAGCGAGATGGAGCGGGTGCTGCTGTTGGACCAGCTGCCCACCCGGTGGACCTATCCGGAGATACAGCCCCGGTTGGTGGAGGAGTATGTGAGAAGGAAGAATAGCATATGAATCAAGCGTTTTGGACCATGTTAGAGGATTTGGTGCGGCAATCGGACGTGGTCATTGATCGCCCGAACGGTTCGGCGCACCCCAGATTTCCCGATACCATCTATCCGGTGGACTATGGATATTTGCAGAACACCACCTCCATGGACGGGGAGGGCATTGACGTATGGGTGGGAACTGCGCCGGAGCACACCGTGGACGCCATTGTGTGCGTGGTGGATGCCTGGAAGCGGGATTCGGAGATGAAAATCCTGATCGGATGCACCCAGCAAGAGAAAGAACTGATTGAGGAGTTTCACAACCGTTCCCAGTATATGAAAGGCATTTTGATTTCCAGAGAAAGGACCTAGAGACATGCATTTGGACACACCACGGCTGACCATCCGCAACTTTACCCCGGAGGATGCCGCCGACTTGCAGGAGATTCTGGGGGATGCCAAGACCATGGAGTATTCCGAGCCACCCTACGACTTGGAGAAGACCAAGCGATTTCTGGCCTCCTTTTGCATCGAAAGTGGCGGCGGCGTGGCGGCGGTGCACCGGGAGACAAACAAAGTGATCGGGTACATCCTGTTTAGCCAAATCCAGCCGGGAGAGTATGAGCTGGGGTGGTTTTTCAATCGGCAGTTTTGGCGGCAAGGCTACGCCTTTGAGTCCTGTCAGGCTGTGATTGAGTATGCATTTGACACCCTGGGGGCAAAAAAGGTCTTTTCCGAGACCATCGACGGGGGAAAATCGGTGGCTCTCATGGAGAAACTGGGGATGGAGCTGGAGGAAGTTCAGCCGGACCCGGAGCACGGCTGGCAGTGGTACGTCTATGCCATACACAGAGAGTAAACCATGTTTCCGTGCTGGTGTAACAAATTTTTGAAGAAAAATGGCCTGTTGCGGCGCAATCACGCTGCAACAGGCCATTTTGGCATTTTTAGAAGTTTTTATCGGGCTCTTCTCCCAGTCCCCACAGGGAAGAGCAACCACAGCAGCCAGCGCTTCCAAATGGAGGCGGACTGACGTAGCCGCGTCACTTCGTCCCGGAACTGGCCCAGCACCAGGCTGCGCTCCTGCTGCGTGAGGGTGTGCTGGCTGAACCGGGCCTTGCGGGCCAGGTCCTCGGTCTCAGTCCCAGCCTTGCCGCCCAACCGCTCCAGCAGCCCAAACCAGCGATAGACCTTCAGCACAGCGGCGTTGGTGTCCTTGTCCTGGCCCATCTTGCGCCAGAGTCGGTACCGGAGCCGACGGATCAGCCACAGCCCCGCCGCCAATACCACAACAGGCACCGTCCACACCAGCCAGTCCAGACTTACCTGGATGCCGCCCTGGTCCGGAGTCTCCGGGGCCACGGTAGGAGTGGGGGTCGGTGTGGCGGGGGCAGAGGTGGCAGTGGGTGCGGAAGAGGGAGCCGTGGAGGCCGCAGGGGCCTGGCTCTGGTTCGGGGTGTCTCCCGTGGAGGTAGGAGTCACCTCCACCGGATACCAGCCGTATCCGTACAGGTAGATCTCCATCCAGGCATGGGCGTTGGAGTCCACCACACGGGTGGTGTATTCCCGCGTGTTCTGGTCCAGAGAAGAGGAGGGAATGGTGGTGACATATCCGCTGACATACCGGGCGGGGATGCCCTGGGTGCGCAGCAGCAGAGTGGCCGCCGAGGCAAAGTGGACGCAGTAGCCCCGGTGGCTTTTCTCCAAAAAGTAGGTGACAAAGTCCTCCTCGGAGGGGGTGCGGGGGGTGCGCAGGTCATAGGTGGCGTTGCGCTCCAGCAGCTGGGCGATGATGGAAGCGGTATTCAGCTCACCGGCATATTCTCCCGTGGCATCCGCCCGGATGGGCTCGCCGCTGTTCTCCAGCTCCTCCATGGCCTGGGTATACCAGGTCAAGAGATCGCCGGATATCTCCTCCGGTACCTCCAGGTAGGCGCTGTAGGCCTCTTCCTGCTCGGATAGAGTGGGGATGTTACCCTGGCTGGAGGGGGAGTCGTCTAGGGGGATGTATCCCACGGTATAGCTCTGTTGGGCCTGGGGGAAAACCAAAGGAGAATCCGAAAACACCTGCTTGTCTTCCACTACGGTGGTCTGGTAGGGCAGATAGACCATGGACCTGGGAGAGGTGAGGTAGGTGATGGTAGCCGAGACCGGGCTGGTTCCCAATATTGGATTGTAATTGGATAGATTATCTGTGGAATTGGGTTCCACCCCCGTCCAGGCCTGGGAGGAGTAGTCCCGGTACACCTCTCCCCGCAGATACATGGTGCCGGGCTGGGAGGCGGACACCTCCAGCATGGCCCGCCCGGTGTAGCTGCGGGGTCCGGCGGTGTAGAAGTCCATTCGGGGGGCATCTTTTCCCGCATCGGGGCTGGATGGCCCGCCATCCAGGGTTTCCTCCCAGGGGAACCAGTCCAGGCCCTTGAGTTGCTCCTGGAGGTACACGGCCCAAGTGGGCTGAGTGTACTGCTGGAAGGGGAAGAGGAGGAGGATTAGCCAAATCAACGCCAGGGACACAGGCAAGGTTACCAGGGTGATGCGGGCGCCTCCGCTGGGGTCCCGTCGGGCGGCCAGGCTGGACAGCAGCAGGGCGGCCCAACCGGCACAGATGACCAGCATGGCAGACCAGTCCAGCTCCACCTCGGCCAGAAAGGCGGGCAGAAGCCAGGGCAGGGTGAGGGCGAAGGTGAGCCAGAAGGCCCGCAGGCGGTGGATGGCCCAGCCCAGAGGCAGCGCCAGCAGGGCAAAGACAGCGCCCAAAAAGATTTGGGTGGCAGCCTGGTGCTGGGAATCGGGCAGGGAGTAGGGCAGGGTATAGGACACGGAGAAATAGGTGTTCTCGGTCCAGAAGTCGGTGAGGGCCTCCCAACAGGACTGGGCCCCGTAGACAAACAGGGCTTGGTTGTAGAGCAGCATCGCTCCGGTCAGCCCTAAGGTCAGGAGCACCAGGCCCTCCCGGTGTCGGGGCATGGCCCAGATCACGGTGGACACCGCCACCCCCAGCAGGCCCATCACCAGCACGGGGGTGAAGTCTGCGGGGAACTGGTAGACCACAAGGGAAAACCGGAGGATGGAGGAGAGCAGCAGCACTTGCACCAGCACCCCCGCCGTCAGGGACAGGGGCGTGGGTGGAGCAGGCTGCCGCACAGAGGGAACTTTGCCCAGGGGTTCGCGACTCATGGGGCATCCTCCTCTCCAAGGGTGACGTGGACCCGGGGGGCTTGCCCCAGGCGGGACAGGTCCAGGGGAACGGTGGGGGGCTGGGTGGGAGCGGGACAGGAGAGCAGATCGGCCATGGCGGCCAGGAACTGGGCCTGAGAGGCCACCGCTTCCTGCCGCTGGGCCTGGTCCCGGTCCATCCACACAATGGTGTGGGGAATCTCCCGGCCCAGCAGGTTCAGACAGACCGTCCACAGACGGCCCAGCACCTGGTCCAGGCGGTCCCCATCTCCAAACAGGTCCACGATGACCGCAGCCTGGGGCAGGCCGATTTTCACCGGCTCCCGCACCACCAAGCTGTCGTGCTTGGAGGAGAGCTTCCAGTGGATGGACCGCAGGGGGTCCCCGGGTCGGTACTCCCGCAGGTCATAGTCCTCGATGGAGGGGGTGCCCCGCCACTTCAGACTATCCCCGGCGGGCATCTGAGGCAGGGGGGGCAGGTCCTCGGTGGGGGCAGGCTGGGGGAGGACCAGGGCGTGGACGAGAGCGGGAGTGGAGACGGGAAAGGCGAAGAGGCCCAGCAAATCCAGGGCCCTCACCCGGTGGAGCTGGCAGGTGAGCTGGCCGCAGTGGGAGGTGTCCATGGGCAGCGTGCGCACCATCCCCCTGGACAGGCCGGAGGTTTTCAGCCGCTGCCGCTGCCGGTCCCCGGTGAGGCGGTTTTCCAAGGTCACGACCATGGTCAGCCGAGCCACCGGGAGAAAGGAGCGGGTGTGGGCGGCAATCTGCCACTGGCCGCTCTCCCCCTGCACCAGTTGAGACGCCGAGGGGGTGAGCTCCAGGTGTACCCCGATGACCCCCCGCAGGCTGAGAGCCAGGGAGAGGAGGGGGAGGGCAATGACGCAGATCAGAAGGAACTGGGCCAGATAGCCGTCGTAGAAGATTTGAAGGGCCAGGGCGGCCAGCAGGGCCACCCCGTAGACGATGCGCCGGCCGACCATAACTTATCTCAACCGGGGGGCTTTGACCCCCTGCATCAGCCGGGCCATCAGCTCCTTTTGGGCCTGGGGGGTCTCCGCCGCCCGGGGGGCGAAGATGAGTCGGTGGGCAATGACGTCGTAGAACATGGACTGCACGTCCTCAGGGACCACATAGTCCCGGTCCGAGGCCAGAGCCAGGGCCTGGCTGATGTGGGTCAGGGCCAGAGTGGCCCGGGGGCTGGCCCCCTGGAGAATCTGGGGGTCCCGGCGGGTGGCCTCGATGAGCTCCAGCAGATAGCTGAGCACGTCGTCGGACACATGGACCTGGTCCACCGCCCGGCGCAGCCCGGCCAGTCCGGTGTGATCCACCGCCTGCTCCACCTGGTCCAGGGGATTGCCCCCCTGGCGGTCCCGCACCATGGCAAACTCCGCCTGACGGGAGGGGTAGCCCAGGGAGAGGCGGATGGTAAAGCGGTCCAGTTGGGAGTCGGGGAGGGGCTGGGTTCCGGCGGCGCCCACGGGGTTCTGGGTGGCGATGACCACAAAGGGCTGAGGAATGGGGCGGGACACCCCGTCCACCGTCACCTGGCCCTCCTCCATGGCCTCCAGCAGAGCCGACTGGGTGCGGCTGGTGGCCCGGTTGAGCTCGTCGGCCAAAAACAGGTTGCACATCAGGGCTCCGGCGTGGTACTCAAAGCCCCGGCGCTCCTGGTTGTATACAGAAAATCCGGTGAGGTCGGAGGGCATCACATCCGGGGTGAACTGCACCCGCTGACAGCGCAGGCCCAGGGCCTTGGAAAAGGCCAGGGCCATGGTGGTCTTGCCCACGCCGGGGATGTCTTCCAGCAAAATGTGGCCCCGGGCCAGAATGGACAGCAGGACCCGGGCTAACACCTGGTCTTTGCCCCGTACTGCCTTGCGTACTTGGGCGAGAATGCTGCGAATGGCCATCTGTTCGGTGTGCATAGGATGGTCCCCTTTCTCGTGTGTATTGTATTATAAATTTGAGAGATGTCTCCCAGTGTTGGAAGTCTGTTTACTGTAAGAATACACCACGGGGCGGGGAGCGTCAATGGAATTTGGGGGAATGGGGCCTTTGTGGAAACCGTCTGTTCCATTCTGCCATTTTATTCTATAATGGGACAGAATTATTTTCATCCTCCGCACATTTCACCTGCCTCCACCGTTATAACAAATGAAAGGGGTGAGCCGCTGGCATGGATTTGGAAGAGCGATATGACAAGCTGTATCGGTACTGCTATATGAAGACCCGCCACCCCCAGACCGCAGAGGATATCACCCAAGAGACCTTTTTGCGCTTTCTCCGCACCCACAATGTGGGGGAGATGGAGCGGCACACCGCCTACCTCTACACCATTGCCCGCAACCTCTGCGTGGACTTCTACCGAGCCAGACAGGAGTTGCCTCTGGACCAGGTGCCCCCGCCGGTCCAGGACCAGGAGGAGGCCCACACCCTGCGCATTGCTCTGGAACAGGTTCTGGACCAATTGCCGGAGGAGGACCGAGAGCTCATCTTCCTGCGGTATACCAACCAGCTTCCCGTGGGAAAAATCGCCGACATTCTGGGGGTATCCCGCTTTGCGGTGTATCGGCGGGAAAAACAGATTTTGAAACAGCTGCGCAGTCGGCTGGAAGGAATGGAGCGCAGCCGTGCCCGGCAACGCAGTCTGGAGCTGCTGGAAGTGGTGGGGTTGGCGGACGTGGGGCGCAAGAAGATCCGGACCTACTCCGGAGGCATGAGGCAGCGGTTGGGCATTGCCCAGGCCCTCTTAAACCAGCCCAAGCTCCTCATTTTGGACGAGCCCACCGCCGGGCTGGACCCCAAGGAACGGGTGCGCTTCCGCACCCTCATCCAGGAGCAGGGAGAGGGCAGCATCGTGCTCCTCCTTCTGGTGCTGATGGTGGGGGTCACCCTCTTTCTCAACGTGAAACCTCTTCTGGCACAGGAAGAAGTGGCGTATGCGGAGGAGGACGGGACCTTGGTCTTTGACACTGTCTCCCGCTATGAGGCCATCCAGCTGGAGCGCCGTTTTTCCAAGGAGGACGCCGGGTGCCTGCTGGACAATGAGGCGGCCCTGGAAATGCGGGAGCTGAATGAATACTACCTGGAAAAAACCATTTGGCCAGTGAGTTTTCTTCTATTAAACCGCTTTCTGGTGCAGGACGCAATTAGCGTAACATTTGCAATAGATCTTTGGCTGGGTGATAGAGATACTGACATAGCAGCAGTCCCTGGTGATAGGCATACCCGTCAATGGCCTGTTCGATTTTTGAATTTTTGCCCAGATATAGCGTCAAAGGCCTGTTGGATTGGATGTTTTGTAGGTTTTCAATTGTTGCGATGGTTTGTGTGTCCGATGGATCAAAGAGGTAAATCTCGATCTCCTCTTCCCATCCGTGCAGAGAGAACCCACAGCCTGCGGAAGCTCCGATATAGGACGGTTCTTTTTCCGATAACTGGTCGATCTTCAATCCGTGCTGTTGTAAGCGGCGGAAAAAACTTTGGATGGGAGAGGGGAGAATTTGAGAGGATAAGGAATCCAGTTGGCGAAGGATCGCGTTTTTTGATGGGTACAGGTTGAAATCTGGGGTCAGCGCTCGCTGTGTGAAAGAAGAATAGGCGTTTAGTATTTGATACAAAACAATGGTGGAGACGTTGGTCATGAGAACTTCCTGTAAATTCGTTCTAAAATAGTCAACGGTCCATTTCGGATAATCGTTCCAAGCTTGGACCAAAAACAAATTCAGCTTGTCATATTGCTCCTGTGACCACCCATGTTCCATAACGATATATTCGATGTTCTGATTGAGAATATTGTGGGGAACCGTTGTTTTTAGCAAGTGATTTAAGAGTTTTACTTGAAAGGACAGGCGTTCTACCGCGCCGTCTTCCAGCTCGTAGAGTGAGACCTGATAGAGCTGGGACAGCTTGATTAGATTTTCAGTACAGGGCATTGCGGCACCAGTTTCCCATCGTGAGACCGCTTGCCGGCTCACTTGAAGATAGTCTGCGATATCCTCTTGAGAATAGTGAAAATCAGATCTCAAAGCCCTCAATTTGTCTTTTAATTCCATAGCAGTATCCACCTTTCTCTCTTAGGATATATCGGTTGGACGGTCTTGCCCACCACCTGTTGTCAATGATTGGTTTACAAAACGCCCCCAACACAAAAAGTCCTGACGGAGACGGTTCCATATGCTATAATGATGAAACGAAATGCAGAGAGAACAGGAAGGGGTTCTATTGATATGCTGGAAGTAGTCTTTAGCCGGAGTGCATATGGCAGCCGGAGAGTGGCGCAGAGCTATGGCGTGGGACCATATCGTAGCGGCACTGCCGTGGCGTTTGTGGAGGGCGACCAACCCACAGAGGAAGAGCCCCATGCCGCCCAGATGCAGGCGGAAGAACGGGCCCGCCGGGATTGGGAAAACGCCGTTTCTCTGGGAAGTGAGAGAAATGATATTTACTGTTTCGATCTGGCCCTCAGCGTGGGCGAGATCACGGAGACAGAACCGGGGGAGCAGAGACGTGCCACTTTAAAGAAGCTCGCCTCGGTCTGGCCCCAGGAAGACTTGGAGCAAGAACTGGAGGAGGAGCTACAAAACGCCCGGCAGGATTTGGCTTCCGTCTTGGCCCGGTGCGCCGGGGGAGAGGACGTGCGGGTATGGTACAGCCATAACCCGGATGAAATGTGTGGCATGCACTGGCTGATGGCCCAACTGCACCCCTTGAAACAGCGGGGAACGGTCTATTTGATCCAGATTCCAGCGTGGAACGACCAGGAGGACACCACGGTTCGCACGTATCAAGGCTGTGGAGAACTGGGGCCCGGCGAATGGGGAGCGTATCTCTCGTTGCAGCGGGAGGGGAAGCCTGCGCTGGTAGAGGCCTGTGCCCAGCGTTGGCGTGAACTTCAGAAGGAGAATGCACCTCTGCGGATTTACCTCAATGGCAGACTGCAAAGTGCCCTGGAAGAGGTATATGACAGCTATATTCTCAGAGAATTGAAGACCCAGGAGAGAAAATTTGTGGAAGCCAGGGCCATTGGCATGATCTTGGGCAAGTACCAGCTTGGGATTGGAGATGCCTGGATTGCCCATCGAATCGAGCAATTTGTCAAAGAGGGGCTGTTTGAGGCTCTGACGTCTCCGGACCCGGATGGACCGACGTATAGCCGTACACTTCGCAAGAAAATGTGAGAAAAACAGAGCAGTTGTATGGTGGGAGCAGCGAAAACAACTGATTGGACACAGAAGGCTCTAAATAACGGGTAAATCCAGACTGGTCGAAGCAAAAGAAAGGTTTATGAAAACATATGAAGAAAGAGGTCAGAGGGAAACGGATTATTTTGCGGGAGCAAAGAGAAGAAGATGTGCCGTTTTATACCTATTGGTTCAATCAGCCGCAGGTTATGTTTCAATGTGGGTTTGAGAAGCCTACCACCGAGGAAGAGATGAAAACTTGCATTACCGTCAACCATAAATCCAAAGACTCGCTTTGGTTTACCATTACTGACCTGGACGGCAATCTGATTGGTGAGACTGGTCTGCTGCGCATGTTTCCTGCATGGCACCAGACTGATCTGACGATTATCATTCCCGATCCGGAGATGCAGCATAAAGGGTACGGGACGGAAGCCATTCGTATCATGCTTGATATGGCGTTCCATGAGTATGACATGCATCGTGTCTCCATCGGAGTCGTTGGATTGAATACCGAAGCGCTGGAATTCTACAAGAAAATCGGATTTAAGCAGGAAGGTATTCTGGAAGAGGCGTATTACTACAACAATGAGTACAGCGATTTTGTTATGATGCGGATTCTCAGCCACGAATGGAACTAACAGAAGGAATATTCTTTCGGGATATGGTAGGGAAAAGTAAAAAAATCATACACACCCCCTGAAATCTTCGTATTTCAGGGGTTTTAGCCCTTTTCTCTCAGAATGCGTATGCAGTTTGACCCTGTGTGTTTCGTTGACTCCACACAGTCCATAACCCGCATGGATCACGGTTTGGGTCAAGCGGAAACGGACTCGTCAAAGAAGCCTCGCACCGGCTGAGAGGAAAGCTCCCGTTTTGCCAGCTCTCGCTCATAGTTGACACGGGTGATCTCTTCAATAAATGCCTTTTGTGTGGGGGTGGCTGTGGGCCAAGAGACATTGAACTTTTTGCACATGGAGAAAAAAGTTCCGTACCATAGCCGGTCTTCCTCGCTCTCATGGGTGAAATACCACTTGGCGTTTTCCATATTCAGCCCTCCTCCAAGTAATCTGTAAAAATCATCTGTGCAGCCTCGTCACAGATCAAATATCTGGGTGCTGCATTGGTTTTCCGACTGGGCAAACGAACCGCACCAAAATCTCGCTCATAATGCTGTGCCAACTCCGGCGTCTTGGCATCCAGCGTGACATCGCCGTTAAATCCGGCATCCACGGATAACTTAATGCCATAGGCAATCAACGCCCGACCGATTCCTCCGTATTTCGGTGTCTCTACAAGGGTTCGATTGCTTTCCGCTTGGCTCTCCATGTAGACGACATGGACACCCATCGTTCCATTTCGAACTTCATAGGCCCCCAAAGCCACCAATTCCCCTTCTGCTGTTTTGAACGCATACAGGTCAAAGCCGCTGGATGTGATGTAATGGCTGGTCCAGTCTGTCTGCCATTGGGGATCGGAGCATGAGACCTCCAGATCTTGCCGGGTGGCTTTTGCAGCAGTCACAAAAACTTTGGCTTTCTTTGTGTCCCAGATATAAAGTCTGAACTTGGCCACATTGCTCACCTCGTTTCTTGTAATCAGTATACCACGACAATGCCTTGTTTACAACTTCAGTGGGTAATAGCCCCTGGGTGTTTCCGTCCCCCAATGGCGGGCCCATCTCTCCGGATAGTGTGCTGCATATGCTCCATCGGGTGCTGAAACGGGCAGGACTGCCCAAGGTGCGGTTCCACGACTTGCGACACACCTTCGCTACCCTGGTGCTGCAAAACGGGGTGGATGTAAAAACCGTGTCCGGGATGCTGGGCCACTTCTCCGCAGGGTTTACCCTGGACACCTATGCCCACATCACAAGCGCAGCCCAGCGTCAGGCAGCGCAGACGATGGGGAACGTGCTGGCGGGGACAATCCAGACTTGATTGTTGCTTGAAAACTTCTGCCTGGAGTTTTGTAAGGTTTCCAGAGTAATGGGGGCGTAGGGAGGGCCACTTCAAATTACAATCTCAAGACACTCTATGGGCTGTCTTACACAAAATTTAGGAGCATTGGTGACATGGATGGCTGGATGTGGTATGATAACAATAAATAGTTTCATGTTGCGGAGGTGGAATGCGAAAATGCACAAAAATCGTTTGATGTATTTTCTAATAATTACATTTTCTATCACAGGTATAGCTTGGATTAGTCTTGCTGCTTTAACGAAATTGTGCATTATTTCGTTCACACATCCAATAGGTACCATTTTGCATATTATAGGCGGGTTTGGACCGACAATCGCAGCCTTACTTCTAATAGACGAGAAATTGACATTCGATTCTGTGAAAAAGTTTGTGTTTCATGGAAAAAAGAAATCGATGGCCTGTTTTTGGATACTGTCTGTTATGGTAATAGTAACAATTGGGATTTCGTCGATGGAATTTAATTCGGTACTGCCGTGGTATCTGGTACCAGTCGTTTTTCTTCAAGCCGTATTTATATATGGAGGAGAAGAAGAATTGGGTTGGCGTGGTACAATGCAGCCTCTATTAGAGAAAAAGTATAATTTTCAAATAGCGACCGTAATTACAGGTGTGGTATGGGGCGTTTGGCATATTCCGCTTTGGTTTGTGGAAGGCTCATCTCAACAAAATATGGATTTTTTGTTATTTTTAATCCTTGCAGTAATATTAAGTTTTTGGCTGGCTGCGATTTATAAAAAGACACAATGTGTTTTCGCATGTAATGTCTTTCACGGACTGATAAATACGCTTTTATCCGTGTTTGTTGTTAAGCTAAATCCAGTATTGGTGTTGGGGCTCATTGTTATGTTGGTCTATTCCATATACCTATGGTATGACGAAGATAAGAAAATGAAAATTTCGAATTTGTCCCAGTAAGGCCAATTTTTACATAGCAGTCCTGCACGGCTAGTCCAGGGCTGCTTTTACTTTGTGAGTAGCTGCCGGTGTTGTAGATTATGTTCTGGCGCATCCTCTCCGGGAAAATCCAGCTCTCACCGCTCCAAACTCCCGTATGGGTCAG
>NZ_NFKG01000023.1:0-34424 GCF_002160275.1 Pseudoflavonifractor sp. An187
GCCCCCGTAAGGCTCCCCCCCTGCCCCACCAGAAACAGGGTGATGAGGGCCAGCAGGGTGGGAAATTTCCCGTTACACGGCACCAGGGACGAAGTGAGCATGGCGGCCAGCCGCTCCCGGGGGCTGTCAATGATACGGCACCCCGTCACACCACAGGCGGTACACCCCAGGCTCATGCACATGGTCAGAGCCTGTTTTCCACAGGCCCTGGCCTTTTGAAAGGCGTGGTCCAGCACAAAGGCCACCCGGGGCAGGTAGCCCAGGTCCTCCAGCAGGGTGAACAGGGGGAAAAAGATGGCCATGGGGGGCAGCATCACCGACACCACCCAGGTGGTCACCCCGTATACTCCGTCCAGGAGGAAGGCCCGAAGGGCGGGGTCCCAGCCCCTCATCCACGCCTCCAACTGCTGTCCCAGCCAGTCAAAGCCCTGGGACAACAGAGACGAAGGCAGGTTGGCCCCCGCCACCGTCAGCCACATCACTCCGGCCAGCAGCACCAGCATCAGAGGGATGGCGGTGAACCCACTCACCAGCCGCTTGTTCCACACCGCTTGACGGCGAGCCTGGGGGGTTGGGGTGGTGTCCACCGCCTGACGGGCGTAGGCCTGGGCGGTGCACACCCGCTCCATGGGGAGCTGAGCGGGGCGAACAGGTCCGGTGATTTCTCCCTCGGCCAGCCGAACCATCACCTCCCGCAGGGTATCCAGCCCCGCCCCAGTGCCCGCAGACACCCCCACCACGGTCACGCCCAGGGCGTCGGCCAGGACGGTGAGGTCCACCTGCACCCCCAGCCGCTGGGCCTCATCCATGAGGTTGACGCACACCACCACATTTCCTGTCACCTCCAGCACCTGGAGGGCTAAAATAAGATTGCGCTCCAAACAGGTGGCATCGCACACCACCACCACACCGTTAGCCTGACCGTGGAGCAGGTAGTCCAGAGCGATGTCCTCCTCCGGGGAGGCGGTCTGTAGGGAGTAGGTGCCGGGCAGGTCCACCACCGTCACCTCGCTGCCCTGCCATGTAAAGGTCCCGGTGGCCACATCCACCGTCTTCCCCGCCCAGTTTCCCGTGTGTTGGTGTAGCCCGGTGAGGGCGTTGAACACCGTGGACTTGCCCACATTGGGGTTGCCCACCAGGGCAACACAGGAGCCCATCGCTCACGCCCCCCGCTGGTGGGCCGGGCACAGGGCGATCTGGCGGGCGTCTGCCTGACGCAGGGCGATGAGTGCACCCCGGATGAGGTAGGCGCAGGGGTCCCCCGCCGGGCTGCGGGCCATACAGGTCACCCGGGTGCCCGGGATGAGTCCCAAATCTTCCAGACGGTGCTTGAGGGCCAGGTGGGTGGACACGGACTGCACGTATCCGCTCTCCCCCTCGGCCAGCGCCGCTAAATTCCATTGTCGGTCCATCGAAGTTCTCTCCTTTCCCGGCTCCCCTGGTGGGAATCCGGCACTCCATCCTATGGGGTGCACACCCCCAGGGTTCACCAAAAAGGCCCCGTGCTCAGAGGTTGTCTCTGGGCACGGGGCCTTCTCTTTTTCATCTTTCTTCCTGTGAGGTCTCAGTTTCTTCTCATGCGGCGGAGAATGAATTTTCTCACCAGCACCACCATCAGGACCAGCAGCACCACCACAATGACCAGGGCCAGAATGGCCACGAAGGTGGGCAGCCCCGCATTTTTCAGCAGGCTCACCGGGTTCCAGCTGGAGTACACCAGCTTGCGCCCGTCGGTCTGTCCGTACTTCTGGTCCATCTCGCCACCCATGGATTGCAGGTAGGAGGCGATGGCGTACCACTCCTTGACCTCGTTGCCTTCGTCGTCGTGGAGGATGTAGTCCTCCAGCTGGGAGATATCAATGGGATTGCCCTGGGCATCCCGAGGGGTCACGGTGAGGATGTTAAAGGTAGAGCTCTCAACCGCTCCCAGCATCTGCCCGATGTACAGCCCCGTGACCACGTGATAGAGCTGGTCATCCACGATGGGCTCGGTAATCCCGCCCTCTCGCATGAGCACAGCGTAGTCCACCTTGTCGAAGATCATCCGGTTGGTGTTAAAGGAGTATCCAACCCCGGAGTAGAACAGCTGGGCCGCCGACATGAGAGGCGGCACCGAGGCGTCCACCTCAATGGCATTTTTCAAATCCTTGCCCGTCAGATACACCGAAATCAGGGGGTAGCCGGGCACCCCATCGGCACCAATGCCCAGAGAAGCCACGTTGAACACCTGAGAGACGGTGATGGGCCCCTTGGGGAAGGTATCCCGGATGACGCCGGAGGCAGTGAGGGCCACGTCCACCGGGTCCTGGCTGGCCTGGTTTCCCGCCCAGTAGTAGGCGTCGGCCAGCAGATTGCCCAGGGTGGACTCGTGCTGGGTGTCGTACACCTCATCCACGGTGTCGAACTGGTAGGGATTGTCCACCAAGACCTGGTCAAACTCCAGATCAAAGTCCGCCAGGTAGTCCTGCTCCACTTGGCTCTTGGCCTCTTCAATCCACGCCGCCATCTGCGGGTCCTCGGGCACGCGCTCGTCCACAGGCACCAGGCGGCTGTCCTTCAGCTCCACCCCGTCCTGGGTGCGGGTCAGGGTGAGTACACCCAGATTTTTGCTGTTCTCTCCAGCGGAGACGATGTAGGTATCATTGACCTCAATGGGCTGCTCCAGGGTGGTGTGGGTGTGGCCGGAGATGATGACGTCGATGCCGTCCACCTTCCGGGCCAGCTCGTAGTCCTCCCCCTTCCCCTTCTCGGTACCCGAGTGGGACAGGCAGATGACCACGGGGTCCTCCCCATAGGCGGTCTGGCACTGCTCCGTGGCCTCCTTCACCACACGCTTAGCGGTCTCCACCGGGTCATGGAGTTCCATTCCGGACATGGGCGCGCACTCATCGGAGTCCACCCCGGTGAGGCCGAAGATCACGTAGAGCACGCCGCCCCGCTCCAGGATTCGGTAGTCCTGCACCCCGTAGGTGTACAGAGCGTCCCAGGTCTCTTCATCCTCCTGAGGCGGCAGATAGTTGGCGTCCACAATGGCGGGCAGAGGGTCCCCGCTGTCCACGGCGGCGTAGAGCATATCGGCCAGGCCGGAGGCGCGGTAGTCAAACTCATGGTTGCCAAAGGTGGTGACATCGTACCCCATCTGGCCCATGGCCCGCAGCTCCAGAGCGGAAGTGGAATAGGCCGTCTGGAACAAGCTGCCCATGGAGAAGTCGCCTCCGTCCAGCACCAGGGCGTTGGGGTGCTCCTCCTTCTGCTCATCAATGAGGGTTTTCAGCCGGGCATAGCCCCCTCTGGAGTGCCCGTCCGGCCCCTCCTTGGGCAGAAAGCTGGAGTGCATATCGTGGGTATATAAAATGGTGATCTCATCTGCCGTCTCGTCGGCGGCCCACACCTGGGACACGCTGAGAGACAGAGCCAGCGCCAGCAGCATCACCAGACAAAGAAGTCGTCTCACGGGACATTCCTCCTGACTCATCCGTTTTGATTTTCCTCATTATACCTGAACTTGGCACAGAGCACAAGTGGGCGGGCGGCAGAGGGTCTCTCCTCCGCCGTCCGCCCACTGGACATGCAGACGATCAATTTTTGTGAATGTGCACGTGGTTGTTGATGTGATTGGCGCAGTAGCAGTAGTAGCCGTCGCACTTGGAGCAGTAGCGGAACTCCATATCCGGGTCGTCGGCGTCGGTGATGCCACACACGGCGCACTTGTGGTGATACCCCTTCGTCTCCTGAGCCTGTTTCTGGGCCTGCTTGAAGTGGATGACCTTGGGGTCGGTCTTGTGGCGCACAATTCCCAGCTTGGCCTGCCAGAAGGGCCAGGTGAAAATGAAGAAGTTGATGAAGCTGGCCAGAGGCACCAAGGCCAACATCCAATAACCCAGCTTAAACAAGTCCACCATATCCACGATGACCAGCACCACATCAATGAGGGCCATCCACTTCATCTTCACCGGGACCACAAAGAAGAGCAGCACCTGCATCTCTCCGTACAGCACCGCCAGCACCAGGAAGATGGACAGGTTCAGGTAGTAGCTCAGGTTCAGGGATGCAATGGTATGGGTCAGGTTCATCTGGCCCAAGCCCAGCGCCATACCCAGCACCACAGACAACACCATACCGCCCAAGTAAAAGAGGGTAAACCGGGCGGTGCCCCACTCTCGCTCCAACATGGCGGCAATCCAGTAGTAGAAATAGCAGGTCAGCAGCAACATAAACGGGCTGGATGCGTTGGGCACCACCACCCAGGTCACCAGACGCCACACCTGACCATTCAGAATCAAAGCGGGCACAAACTGCAAATAGCTCAAAAAGCTCTGTTTGAACATCACATACACGAGCATGTTCACCAGGTACACGGCAATCTGGCCGAAGACGATGATCTTCATCAGATTGGGGATACCGAAATTGGGATGCTTGGCACAGAACCGATCAATGGGCCCGTAGCCACGATTTCGATAGATCAACGAAAGTCCTCCTCCCCGCAGGGGATTTTTCTTAGGGCGCCACTGCGCCCGATGCACCTCTCCATTCTAACGGATCAAATGAAAATTACATCAACAATTTGTAAATGTTTTCCCGTGGATGTCCGTCAGGTGCACCAGGATGTCCACTACGGCGTCCATGTCCTCCACGGTGATGCACTCCAGGGGGCCGTGGAAATTGTAGCCGCCGGTGCCCAAATTGGGACAGGGCAGGCCCATAAAGGACAGGCGGGCTCCGTCGGTACCGCCTCGGATGGGCTCCACCTCGGGGGTAACCCCTGCGGCCTGGGCGGCCTTCTTGGCGTTTTCAATGAGGAACATGCAGTCGGTGAGCTTCTCCTTCATATTGTAGTAGCTGTCCTGCATGGTCAGCTCCACATGAGCCGTGGGGTACTGGGCCTGGATGGTGGCCACGGCCTGGCGCATGGTCTCCTTGCGCTGCTCAAACTTGGCCCGGTCATGGTCCCGGATGATGTACTCCATGCGCACGGCGGCGGCGGTACCCTCCAGGCGGTCCAGGTGGTAGAAGCCCTCATACCCATCGGTGTGGGCGGGAGTCTCCTGGGCGGGGAGCAGGGCGTTGAGCTGCTGGGCCAACAAAATGGCGTTGACCATGATGTCCTTGGCCGAGCCGGGGTGGACGGACACGCCGGTGATGTCCACTTTGGCGGAGGCGGCGTTAAAGTTCTCGTACTCAATGGAGCCAGCGGCACCGCCGTCCACGGTGTAGGCGTACTGGGCCCCGAAGCCCGCCACGTCAAAGTGGTTGGGGCCCTCTCCGATCTCCTCGTCGGGGGTGAAGGCCACGCAGATGGGGCCGTGGGCAATCTCTCCGGCCAGCAGCCGCTGGCACAGGGTCATGATCTCGGCGATGCCCGCCTTGTCGTCGGCGCCCAGCAGGGTGGTGCCGTCAGCGGTGATGAGGGTCTTGCCCTTGAGGTCCGCCAGGAAGGGGAACTCCTCGGCCCGGATGACTCGGCCCTCCCGGGGCAGAGCCACGTCGCCGCCGTCATAGTTTTCATGGAACACAGGGTTGACGTTCTCCCCGGAGAAGGCGGGAGCGGTGTCCATGTGGGCCAGGAAGCCCAGGGCGGGGACCTGCTCCAGGCCGGGAGTGGCAGGGATGTGGCCGGTGACAATGCACCACTGCTCATCCAGCTTCACGTCCTGCACCCCCAGGTCGCGGAGCTCCTGCTCCAGCACCCGGGCCAGGTCCCACTGGATGGGGGTGGAGGGGGTGACCCCGGTGTCCTCGCTGGACTGGGTATGGATTTTGGCATAGGTCAAAAAGCGTTCATAGGCACGCATGACAGTTCTTCCTTTCTCATTGGTTTATGGTTTCACCTGTGCAGGCTGCTCACGGGAGCACGATCCGCACCAGGGGAAGCTTTTTTACTTGTTTGCAGATGAGGGTGACCACCAGAAACACCGCCACGGCCCCCACCGTTCGGCTCACAAAGCTGGTCCAGCTGACCTTGAACACCACCGACACGCCGGTGATGACAAACATGTGAATCAGGTAGACATTGAAGGTCTCGGTGCTGAGGTAGTTGAGGACAGCCGTCACCCGGCGGTTCCACTTTTGATAGTTCACGTTGCGGAAAAAGAGGAACAGGGCGGTGGAATAGAAAAAGCAGGGTAGATTCATATAGCCTTTGAACAGGGTGACGATCTCCCCCGCTTGGTACGAGCAGTACCAGGTTCCCACCATGTGCACCGCCAATCCCGCTGCCCCCAGCACATAGGTGAGCCGTCTCAGCCACAGAGGCACTTGGTAGTGATAAATATAGTAGCCCACAAAGAGGTAGAGCAGGTAGCCACGGCTGATGGGGAAGCCCAATTCCCCACTGACGGGAATGACGTTGCCCCACAGGCGGTTGACAAAGGGAATCAGCTCATTGAAGAGATAGCCCACGGCAATGATGTAGGGGAAGATGCTCTTACGCCGCTCCTTGGGGATGAGGCTGAACACCGGAATGGCCAGATAGGCCCCAAACAAGGGCATAAAGAACCAATACACTCCCCAGTGTCGGGAGTTGAGGATGGTGTCCACCACGGTGTACACCGTTATTTTTTCAAAAGTATAGCCCTTCAAAATCAGCTGGAAAGCCAGGGCCACCAGGCTCCACGCCAGAAAGGGAATGACCGTCTTTTTCACCCGTTTGATGGCATAGGTCCGGGTGTCGTAGTGGTCCCGGTAGTCCAACAGGGTGGACCCGGAGATCATGAAGAACACCGGCACCGCAAAGTAGAACACGGATTCCAACACATTGGCGGTGAGCCACACCCGTTCATAGGAAAAGCTCCAGAACACCCCGTTGGCATGGAGAATCACCACGGCCACACAGGAGATCACCGTCATAAATGTGAGAAAGAATGAGCGTTCTCTCCCCTCTCCTCGGCTGTCCATCTTCTCTCCCCCTTCTCTAGCATCCTCCCCATTATACATGATTGCCGCTCTTTTGCAAGATCACCGGGCTGGTACTCCACTCCGCCCCGCAGGGGGTGACGGTCTCCCGGCACAGGGCGTAGAAGTCGGTGCATCTGGCCTCCAGCTCCATGAGGGGGATGCCTTTCCCGTGGGTGGGCTTGGTGATGACGGGGACGGAGCCGTCCAGGTTGCGCAACACACCCAGTCCCCGCTCATTGGCCCCCAGCACCCGCAGATAGGGCACCTGGGCAGGGCGGTCCTGCTCCCGCAGCCCCAGCGCCCCCCACAGCACCGCCCGGCGGATGCGGGCGTGAGCATATCGTTTGGTCTTGGCCAGATCGTAAATCTCCTCCAAGCTGGTGCCCTGGCGCACCGCCCGGTACAGCCGCTGGGCCAATCCCTCGCCACAGTCGGGGATGCGCTCCCAGTCCTCCAGCTCCAGGCAGCGCAGCCGGGCCAACATGCCCCGCTGGTTATAAGAGAGGAAGGCGGGGTTGTCCATGGCCACCGCCCCGGCGCGAATTTCTCCCCGCACATGGGAGGCTGAGGGGTACAGGGGGTGGTCTCCCCCGTCGTGGCCCGCCCCCACCCGGAGGACGGGATAGACCTTGGGGCTCCAGCCCAGGCGGCGGGCCGCCCGCAGGTACTCCACCCCCAGATTGTCGTTGGCGTTTGCAAGGCAGGAGGCCACCTCCTCCCCCAGCAGCTCCTGGACCGCCCGATGGCGGCACTGGGCAAAGGGCAGGCCACGGCTCAAAAAGGGCTGGAGGGCCTGAGAAAAGGCGGGGTCGTCCAGGACCTGGGCCACCTGCGCCAGGGCTGCCCCGTCCCCCGTCTCACTGCCAAAGGACAAAGCGGTGGCCCCGGCAGCGTGGAGGATTTCCACACTGCCCCGGGCGAAGGTCTCAGCGGAGGAGGAGGCCCACACCGTGGGCAGCTCCAAGATGAGGTCTGCGCCACCCTCCAGGGCCATCCGGGCCCGGGTCCACTTGTCGGTGACGGCGCAGTCCCCCCGCTGGACAAAATTCCCGCTCATGGCACACACCACGGCCCCCGCCCCTGCCAGAGCTCTGGCCTGGGCGATTTGGTGGCGGTGCCCGTTGTGGAAGGGGTTATACTCTGCCACGATGCCCACAATTTCCATGCTTCATCCCCTCCCAGGGTGTATTTTTACACATATCTTACCAAACTGTCAGAAAAGCCCTTGCTTATTCCTATTTCCGGCATTATAATAATGTCTGCTGAATAAACCGCTGAGCGGTTTATTCGTGCGGCGAAGGCCGCACAATTTCACAAAAGCAGTGCTTTTTGTGAAATTTGGACATTGTTACAATGCGTATTTCCACTGGAACTCTGGGACGTTCCAGTGGAAGGTTCACGGGTTTCGGGCCGGATTGCCCGAGACCCGTGAACATGAACAAAGCCAACTGACCTTTCAAGTCTTGGTATTTCACCCTTGCGGCTTTGTTCTGTACGCATTATAATAAATGCGGTTTTCTAGTAATTGTATTATACTTCTCCCAGAGAAGCAAACACAATTTTATCTTACACAATATGAAGGAGTGTCAATCATGAAAGTTCTCGTGATCAACGCCGGCAGCTCTTCCCTGAAGTACCAGCTGCTGGACACCGACAACCAGGAAGTTCTGGCCAAGGGCCTGTGCGAGCGCATCGGCATCGACGGCAAGTTCACCTACAAGGCCCCCGGCAAGGAGACCATCGACGCCGCCGACGTGGCCATGCCCACCCACTCTGAGGCCATTCAGGCCGTGCTCAACGCCCTGGTGGACGAGAAAAACGGTGTGATCTCCTCCATGAAGGAAATTGAGGCCGTGGGCCACCGTGTGGTGCACGGCGGTGAGACCTTCGCCTGCTCCGTGAAGATCGACGAGAAGGTCATGGCCGCCCTGGAGGAGTGCATCCCCCTGGCCCCCCTGCACAACCCCGCCAACATCACCGGTATCAAGGCCTGTGAGGCCGTCATGGGCAAGGACGTGCCCCAGGTGGGCGTGTTCGACACCGCCTTCCACCAGACCATGCCCGCCAAGGCCTACACCTATGCTCTGCCCTACGAGTACTATGAGCAGGACAAGGTGCGCCGCTACGGCTTCCACGGCACCAGCCACAAGTATGTGGCTCAGCGCGCCGCCGCCATGCTGGGCAAGCCCCTGGAAGAGCTGAAGCTCATCTCCTGCCACCTGGGCAACGGCTCCTCCATCACCGCTATTGACGGCGGCAAGAGCGTGGACACCACCATGGGCTTCACCCCCCTGGCCGGCGTCCCCATGGGTACCCGCTCCGGCGACCTGGACGCCGGTATCCTGGAGTACCTGATGAACAAGCACAACATGAGCATGGCAGAGATGATGAACGTGCTCAACAAGAAGTCCGGCGTGCTGGGCGTGTCCGGCGTGTCCTCCGACTTCCGTGACCTCACCGCCGCTGCCGAGCAGGGCAATGAGCGCGCCGCTCTGGCTCTGGACATGTTCTGCTACTCCGTGAAGAAGTACATCGGCGCTTATGCCGCCGCCATGGGTGGCGTGGATGCCGTGATCTTCACCGCCGGCGTGGGCGAAAACTCCGCTGCCGAGCGTATGTCCATCGCCTCCGGTCTGGAGTTCATGGGCATTCACATGGACCCCGAGGCCAACAACGTCCGTGGCAAGGAGACCGTGGTCTCCACCCCCGACTCCCCCGTCAAGGTGCTGCTCATCCCCACCAACGAGGAGCTGATGATCGCCCTGGACACCGCCGAGCTGGCCTAAATTCCAGAGATACAAAAATCCCGGTGCAATTCTTGCACCGGGATTTTTGATACCTATTTATCGGGCGGCCACATCCTGGAAGGTCTGGGCGGTTCGGAACAGGTACACCAGTTTGAGGATTCCGATGACCAAAAGGGCAATGATAGCTGCCAAAAACACCAAAGCGCCAATGACGATGACCGTGAAGATCACACCCACAATCATGGCAATGGTGGCAATGAGCATCCACTTCCACAGCTTTCTCCACTGGTCGCTGAGCTCGTTGTCCAACCCGGCCAGCACGTCGGCGTGGGCGTTAAACTCATTGTAGCAGCTAAAGAAGGAGAGGATAGCACTGCACAGGGAAACCGTCAGAGCCAAGGCCTCATTGCTGATGAAGATGGCCCCTCCATCCAGAAGCGCGGTAATCAAAATCAAGATGCCCGCCCAGCGATACCCCTCTGCCCTGGAGGCAATGCGCAGCAGCACCACACCGTACACCACACCACAGGCAAAGTCCAACAGGTATCCCACCACCTGGATGCTGGGCATCCACTGGACGATGACGCTGGCAATGTTGGCAGGGATAAAGAGCCAGAACAACACCCAAATCCACTTGGCCAGGAAGCTTCCCCGCTCCCGGAGTTCCTGCTGATACTCCAATTCCGCCTTCTTTTGGGCCAGGCGGTACTGAGGTGCGGTGTCTCTCCCCCGATACATGCCGCATTGGGTGTTGTAGGTGCAGCTGTCACAGGTCTTATGTCCCTTCTGGCGACAGCATAGGGCCAGCTTGCACTCCCGGCTGGCCTCCTCCAGGCAGCCCCGGCAGCTGGTCTCCGCCCGATAGCCGCAGGTTTGACAGCTCTTTCCACAATAGGTCTCGCTCATGGCTCTCCCTCCTTTGTTCAGGTTGACCATATTGTACCATGAAGAGTGAAAACAAACAAGCCCCGCCCGGTGCGTTACACACCAGACGGGGCTTCTGTACAGTTCTATCTTTCTATTAGCAAATTCCTTGCCAGAGCATTGCATCCGCAACCTTCAGGAATCCGGCAATGTTGGCACCGGCCTGGATGTCGCCCTTCATGCCGTACTTCTCGGCGGCGTCGGCGCAGGCCTTGTAAATGCCCTCCATGATACCCTTGAGCTTGCTGTCCACTTCCTCGAAGGTCCAGCTGATGCGGCCGGAGTTCTGGCTCATCTCCAGACCGGAGGTGGCCACGCCGCCGGCGTTGGAAGCCTTGGCGGGGGAGAACATCAGGCCAGCGCCCTTGATGGCGGAAATGGCCTCGGGGGTGCAGGGCATGTTAGCGCCCTCAAACACACCGATGCAGCCGTTGGCGATGAGGGCCTTGGCGGCCTCCTCGTCCAGCTCGTTCTGGGTGGCGCAGGGCAGAGCGATGTCGCAGGGCACGGTCCAGATGCCGGAGCAGCCCTCCACGTACTTGGCGGTGGGGACGTAGTCCAGGTAGGTCTTGATGCGGGCGCGCTTGACCTCCTTGATCTCCTGGATGACCTTATAATCAATGCCGTTCTCGTCTACAATGTAACCATTGGAGTCGGACATGGCGATGACCTTACCGCCCAGAGTGGTGCACTTCTGGTTGGCGTAGATGGCCACGTTGCCGGAGCCGGAGATCACCACCCGCTTGCCCTCGAAGGACTGGCCGTTGTCGTGGAGCTGAGCGTCGGCGAAATAGCACAGACCGAAACCGGTGGCCTCGGTACGGGCCAGAGAGCCGCCGTAGGACAGGCTCTTGCCGGTGAGCACGCCGGTCCACTCGTTGCGCAGCTTCTTGTACTGGCCGAAGAGATAGCCGATCTCACGGGCGCCCACGCCGATGTCGCCGGCGGGCACGTCGGTGTCGGGGCCGATGTGGCGGTACAGCTCATTCATAAAGGACTGGCAGAAACGCATGATCTCCCCGTCGCTCTTGCCCTTGGGGTCGAAGTCAGAGCCGCCCTTGCCGCCGCCCATGGGCAGAGTGGTCAGAGCATTCTTGAAGACCTGCTCAAAGCCCAGGAACTTGATGACAGACAGGTTGACGGTGGGGTGCAGACGCAGACCGCCCTTGTAGGGGCCAATGGCGGAGTTGAACTGGACACGGTAGCCGCGGTTGACCTGCACCACGCCGTTGTCGTCCACCCAGGGCACCCGGAAGAGAATGGCCCGCTCAGGCTCCACCATACGGCCCACAATGTTCTGCTGCTCGTAGCGGGGATCGGCCTCCACCACGGGCTCCAGAGACTCCAAAACTTCCTCCACAGCCTGGAGGAACTCCTTCTCATGACCGTTGCGGGCCTTCAGGCCCTCCATGACGGACTTCAGATAAGCGTTATTCAGAGACATGTTTGCCAACATCCTTTCTATTTTGAAAGTGTGTAATTTAGCTTGCTACTGTATTGTACACCCCAACCGTCATTTTTGCAATACCTAATGTTCAAACTTGCACAAAAGAAGGAAATATCGTTGACACAGCCAAAAAATGAAGCAATTGTTGCACAGTTTTTCCAATGTCATGACGGATTTTCACCATTTTCTGGCATTTTAGCCAGCAATTCTTGACGGAGCGGTCCAGGAAGATTATACTACTGTATTGAACATTATACTGGGGAGGTATTGCATGGCTGCCAGATATCTGCGCGTTCCCATTCAAGGGGACCTGGTGGGCCTGGAGGTCAACACCATATTGCGGCGGCACCTGCACCTGTCCGGGACGGTGCTGCGGCGTATCAAATGGCTCTCCGACGGCATCATGGTGGACGGCCAGCGGGTCACGGTGCGATACCGTGTCCAGGCGGGGGAAGTGCTGTCGGTGCGCCTGACCGACCCGGCCCCCACTTCCGGCACTGTGCCCACCCCTGGGCCTCTGGACCTTATTTGGGAGGATGAGGACGTGGTGGTGGTCAACAAGCCCCCCGGCCTGCTGGTACACCCCAGCCACGGCCATTTTGCCGACACCCTGGGCAACTTTCTCATGTACCACTACCAGCAAACCGGGCAGGACTGCGACTTCCACCCCGTCCATCGGCTGGACAAGGGCACTTCGGGGCTGTTGGTGGTGGCTAAGCACCCCCACGCCCAAGAGCAATTAAAGCAGCAGCTCCACACCGAGGCCTTCCGCCGGGTCTATCTGGCCATCTGCGACGGCCAGCCCCCCGCCCCCTCGGGCACGGTGGACGCCCCCATCGGTCTGGCCCCAGATTCCCGGGCCCGGGCAGTGTGTCCGGACGGCCAGAGCGCCCGCACCCACTACCGGGTGTTACAATCTTGGGAGGGCAGGAGCCTGGTGGAGCTACAACTGGACACCGGGCGCACCCACCAGATTCGGGTGCATATGGCACACCTGGGCTGTCCCCTCACCGGGGATTTTCTCTATGGTACCGAGCAGCCGGAGAAGATTGCCCGGCCCGCCCTCCACTCCCATCAGCTCAGCTTCACCCATCCCATCACAGGAGAGCACCTGGCCTTCACTCAGCCCCTGCCGGAGGACATGGCCGCCCTGCTCCCAAACACACAAGAGGTATTTTTATGAAACGACCCACCTTAAAAATTTCCTACAACGCCCCGGTCACCATCACCTTTGCCCTGCTGTCCCTGATTGCGCTGATTCTCAACGGGGTCACCGACGGCTGGACCAATGCCCATCTCTTTTCCGTCTACCACTGCTCCCTGGCTGATCCTCTGGCCTGGGTGCGGTTCTTCGGCCACGTGCTGGGTCACAGCGGCTACGCCCACTACATCGGCAATATGGTGCTCATTCTGGTGCTGGGCCCCAACCTGGAAGACCGATTTGGCAGCTGGAATGTGCTGTGCGCCATTCTGGTCACGGCGGTGATTTCGGGTCTGGTGCAGTTCTTCTTCTTCCCCGGCACCGCCCTGCTGGGTGCCTCGGGCATCGTGTTTATGATGATCCTCCTCTCCTCCTTCGGCGGGGTGCGCAACGGCACCATCCCCACCACCCTCATTTTGGTGGCGGTGTTCTACCTGGGGGACGAGATCTGGAACGGCATTTTTGTCCAGGACAACATCTCCCAACTGACCCACATCATCGGCGGCCTGTGCGGCACCGTATTCGGATTTGCCCTGTCCAGCGGCAAGAAGCGATAACAAAAGGAGGTTTCTATGCTCAAGCTAACCAACATCCGCAAAACCTACACCGTAGGAGACCTGTCTGTGGACGCCCTGCGGGGGGTGAGCTTGGAGTTTCGGGACAATGAATTCGTCTCCATCCTCGGCCCCTCCGGCTGCGGCAAGACCACCACGCTGAACATCATCGGCGGGCTGGACCGGTACACCAGCGGCGACCTCATCATCAATGGCCGCTCCACCAAGGAGTACACCGACAGCGATTGGGATACCTACCGCAACCACTCCGTGGGCTTTGTCTTCCAAAGCTACAACCTCATCCCCCACCAGACCATCCTGGCCAACGTGGAGCTGGCCCTCACCCTGTCTGGGGTGTCCAAGGCCGAGCGGCACCGCCGGGCCAAGGAGGCCCTGGAGCAGGTGGGCCTCACCGACCACATGCACAAGCGGCCCAACCAGCTCTCCGGTGGCCAGATGCAGCGAGTGGCCATTGCCCGTGCCCTCATCAACAACCCGGACATTCTCCTGGCTGACGAGCCCACCGGCGCTCTGGACAGCGAGACCTCGGTGCAGGTGATGGACCTGCTGCGGGAGGTGGCCAAGGACCGCCTGGTCATCATGGTCACCCACAACCCGGAGCTGGCCCAGGCCTACTCCACCCGCATCATCCAGTTGAAAGACGGCGAGGTCATCGCCGACTCCAACCCCTATGAGAGCCAGGAGGACGCCCCCGCCCTCACCGGCAAGGAGGCCAAGGCGGGGAAAAAGACCTCCATGTCCTTCCCCACCGCCCTGTCCCTGTCTCTCAACAACCTGATGACCAAGAAGGGGCGCACCTTCCTCACCGCCTTTGCCGGGTCCATCGGCATCATCGGCATCGCCCTCATCCTCTCCCTGTCCTCGGGCATCAATACCTATATCACCAAGGTGCAGCAGGACACCCTCACCAGCTACCCCATCACCATTGAGGCCGAGAGCGTGGATATGACTTCCATGCTCACCTCCCTGATGGGGGTCAGCGACGAGGAGGACAGCGGCGCGCCCCGGGAAGAGGACCGGGTGTACGTGTCCAATGTCATGTACGACATGATGGACTCCATGATGAACGCTGAGACCGTCACCAACAACCTGAAAGCCTTCAAGGAGTATCTGGAGGAAGGGGGCGGTGGCATCACCGACCTGGCCCAGGTGTACTATGGCTATGATTTCAAGTTTGACATCTACAACAAGGACCCCGACGGCAAAGTGGTGAAAAGTGACGTCATGTCCGCCATGGAGACCGCCATGGGCTCTCTGTACGGCGGCGACTACACCGACTACTTCAACTCCATGGGCTCCATGTATGAGAGCTTTGACGTGTGGCAGGAGCTGCTGCCCGGCGAGGACGGCCAGCTGGTCTCCTCCCAGGTGCTGGACCAGCACGAACTGCTCTACGGCCACTGGCCCGAGGAGTACAACCAGGTCATTCTCTTTGTGGACGACAACAACCAGGTCTCCGATCTGATGCTCTACGCCCTGGGCCTGGTGTCCGTGGACGATATGAACGAGACCCTGGCCGCCCTCCAGGCCGGCGAAGAGGTGGAGGTGGAGGACCAGAGCTGGAGCTACGAGGAGCTGTGTCAGACCCAGTTCAAGCTGCTGCTGCCCTACGAGCGCTACCAGTACGACGCCAACACCAACACCTACACCGACCTGTCCGCCACCCAGACCGGGCTGGAGATGCTCTACAACAGCAACCAGACCGGAATTACCCTGCAGGTGGTGGGCGTGGCCCGGTCTGGCAGCAACGGCGGCATGATGTCCGGCTCTCTGGGCTACACCAACGCCCTGACCCAGTACGCCATTGATCACACCGCCGACTCCCAGCTGGTGAAAGATCAGCTGGCCAACCCCGACACCGACGTCATCACCAACCTGCCCTTCCGCCAGGAGGGAGACACCGAGCCCACCGACCAGGAGAAAGCCCAGGCCATTGGGGAGTACCTGCTCACCCTGGACGCCCAGTCCCAGGCGGAGGCCTACGTGGACGGCATGAGCCAGCCCAGCCAGCAGTATGTGGACGATACCGTAGACGCCCAGATGGCCAACATCACCCGGGAGGACATCGAGAAGATGATCTCCCAGGAGTACGCCGCCCAGATGGGGGTGGACGCCGCCACCCTGGACGAGTATATCGCAGGCATGAGCGACGAGGAGCTGTTTGCCCAGGTGGAGGAGGCCATGGCCGCCCAGATCAAGGAGCAGTACGCCGCAGCGGCGAAAGAGCAGCTCTCTGCCCTTCCCGCCGCCCAGCTGTCCGCCATGCTGGCCCAGGCGGTGGAGCAGGGGCCCAATGACCAGGGACTGAGCCTGGAGCAGTTTGTCTACCTCTACGACAACTATATGCCCCCCACCCACTCCGACTCCACCTACCAGGACAATCTGGATTTGATGGGCTATATCGACCTGGAGTCCCCCTCCTCCATCAGCCTCTACGCGGATACCTTTAAGGAGAAGGACAAGATTGCTGACCTCATCACCGCCTACAACCAGCAGGTGGCCGAGGAGGACCAGATCAGCTACACCGACTATGTGGCCCTGCTCATGAGCTCCATCACCGACATCATCAGCGGGGTGAGCTACCTGCTCATCGGCTTTGTGTCCATCTCTCTGGTGGTGTCCTCCATCATGATCGGCATCATCACCTATATCTCGGTGCTGGAGCGCACCAAGGAGATCGGCATTCTCCGGGCCGTGGGTGCCTCCAAAAAGGATGTGTCCCGGGTGTTCAATGCTGAGACCCTCATTGTGGGTCTGGGTGCCGGTGTGCTGGGCATTGTGGTGACGCTGCTGCTGAACATCCCCATCAACGCCGCCATCCACGCCGTCACCGGGCTCACCGAGCTCTCCGCCGCTCTGCCCCCGGTGGGCGGGGCCATCCTGGTGGCCATCAGCGCCATCCTCACCATCCTGGCCGGACTCATCCCCGCCCGTCTGGCCGCCAAGAAGGACCCGGTGGAAGCGCTGAGAAGCGAGTAATTCCCACATAACAACAATATCCCCGCAGGTGGATCAATCCTCCTGCGGGGATATTCTCTTTTCTCTCACACATGTAAACCAACCATATGCAATCCTCTGGCTTTTGCATATGACACTGTATAGGCAGTACCGCCCTCTTTCCGAGTGCAATAGTAAATACAATAGCTTGACCCTTCTACCAGGTGACGGTTTCTCAAAAGATACGCCTCTTTCCCACCTTGGTCTACCACGCACACAACCTTATCATATTTCGGGAGCAACATCCGGTACTCTCGTTTTTGTTCCCGTGTCCACCACCTGGTATAGCCGTCAAATGGATACACTAAAATTACTTTGATCTGGGGAAATTCGCTCTTTCGCATTCGGAACAAGACTTTTGCCACTAGTGTATCAAAACCAATTGCGCCTCCCACACCAAAATAACAGACACCATGCTTTGTAATCAGTTTCCTGACCGCCTTCTCAATTTCCGCTGCCAACTGCTGCACTTTCTCTGCTGGCAGCTCCCTGTGTCCCGAAAAACAGCAGGTTTTACTACGTTTTTCTGTGGCTTCCATGTGAGTCTTTCCCTCTTTTTGTGAGATTTATTTATAAGTTGTAAATCTTTATTACATAATATACGAAAAAGAGTGGTATTGTCAAGGCAACTTGGAGGTGATGCCTTGAAAATCTACGACTTTGGGGGAAAGAAAAACATTTCCGGAGATCGGATTCATCAGGCCAGAACTGCCATGCGCCTCTCCCAAGCCGATTTGGCCGCTCGCATGCAGGTCAATGGCGTCACCATAGAGCGGGAAGCCATCAGCAAAATCGAGACGGGAGACCGATTCATCACAGACTACGAGTTGATGGTATTTTCCCGGGTGCTGGGTGTATCGGTGAACTGGCTAATGGGTGAAAAAGGCCCAGAGCAATAATTTACCCCTCATTTCACAACAAAAAATAGACTGGACAGCCGAAAGCAGGTTGTCCAGTCTATTTTATTATGGGGTCAATTGGCTCTTACATTCCATCTTTCAGGACACCGTGATCTCGCAGCACCTTTTCGATCACCGTCCCCTTCACCGCCTTGAGCAGCGGCTTTTTCAACAGGTTCACGGGGCCGGGCAGCTCCACCTCCAGAGGAGACTTGCCGTCCATCAGGCGCACAGAGCTCTCCAGCAGCTCCCGCACGTCGTACACGCTGCCCCACACTTCGGGCACGCCACGGTCCACACCCAGCAGGCCGTACACGGCCTCCATGGCGGTGCGCACGGAATACTCGGTGGTAAACACCGTGTCCCGAGGGGTCTGGGCAAACTGGCCCAAGAAGGCGAAGTTGACACAGCCGTCGGGGATGACGTCGGGGCGGTCGCCCTTGGCCCGGGGCATGAAGAAAGCGGTGATATAGGGCATCATGGTGGGCACACACACGGCGCTGTTGCGGGCCAGATCTTCAATCTGGTCCACCGGCACCCCCAGGTGGTACAGCCACTCCTGGGTGATCTCCTGTCCGGTACACTCCTTCATGGGCTTTTTCACGTAGTCGCCGGGCACGTCGGTGAACAGGCCGTACACCCACACGCACACCTTCTCCGGCTCCTGCTCCCGGAACTGGCCCTGGCGGTTGATGGTCCAGCTCAGCAGCCACTTGGAGTCCTGGCAGCTGACGATACCGCCGGTGACCACATTGCCGGTCCGGGGGTCCCGCTTGCAGATGTTGGTGATATAGGGGAGAATCTTGTCATCCAAAGTGGTGATGGTGGCGGACTCCCAGTTGGTCTTGGACACGTCAGAGCAGAACTTCTCCGGGCGGCCAAAGGCGGGGTCCTGTCGGGCGATGTTCTTCCACAGGTTCCAGCAGCCGCTGGTGCGCACCAGAGCGTCCCCATTGGGGGCGTGGTCCTGGTCGCCGTAGATGGTGCCCTCGGTACAGGAGCCGTTGGTGACAAACACCAGATCCTGCTCGGTGAGCACAATGCCCTTCTCCACCCCCTTGACCTTGCACTCGATGGCGGTGGCCACCTTGCGGCCCTGCTTGATGTCAAAGAGCACGTTGGTCACTTCGGTGCCGAACTGGAAGTCCACTCCGGCATCCTTCAGATACTTCTGCATGGGGAGAATGAGGGATTCGTACTGGTTGTAGCGGGTAAACTTCAGGGCACTGAAATCGGGCAGGCCCGCAATGTGGTGGATGAAGCGCTGGAAATACAGCTTCATCTCCAGAGCGCTGTGCCAGTTTTCAAAGGCGAACATGGTGCGCCAATACAGCCAGAAGGTGGACTCAAACACCTCGTCGTCAAACACATCCTCGATGGTCTTGTCGTACAAGTCCTCGTCGGGGGTCAAAAACAGCTTGACGATCTCCATGCATCCCTTCTGGCTGAGCCGGAACTGTCCGTCGGTGTGGGCGTCCTGGCCCCGGTTGACGGTGGCACGGCACAGAGAGTAGTTGGGGTCGTGCTTATTGAGCCAGTAAAACTCGTCCAGCACCGAGGCACCGGGCTTCTCCAGAGAGGGAATGGAGCGGAACAGGTCCCACAGGCACTCGAAGTGGTCCTCCATCTCCCGGCCGCCCCGCATGACATAGCCACGGCTGGGGTCAAAGATGCCGTCGCAGGCGCCTCCCGCCACGTCCATGGCCTCCAGGATGTGGATGTGGTCCCCCTTCATCTGGCCGTCTCGGACCAGGAAACAGGCCGCCGCCAGGCTGGCCAGACCGCTGCCCACCAGATAGGCGTGCTTCTCGTCCACGCCCTGGGGCTTTTCCGGGCGGGCAAAGGCCTCATAGTTGCCCTTGGTATAGTAAATGCCCTTGCTGTTTTTCTTCTGCTTTCCCAGCTCGGTGTTCCGGTACTCCTGCTGGGCCTGGAGCTGGCCCTGCTTGGCCGCCTGCTTCTTCTTGGTGAAAAACACCGCCGCGCCTGTGCCAGCCAGTCCGGCTGCGGCAGCGGTGAGGGCTGTAATTTGCTTTCGATCCATAGAGGATAACCACCTTTCTATCATTATCGCTTTTACGGCAGGTCTGCTTGATGGTGTTATCCTACCCCCGTACCCAAGAAAAAACCATAAACAGATGAGGGCGAATGATAAAAATTTTATCATTCGCCCTCATCTGTAAAGTTAATTATCTCCCCGGTGTGGGTCTGCAAAATTGGCGATGGAGTTGGACACATTCCCCTGCACCGTGAGGCTAATCCGATGGGCTAAGGTGTGGTAGTCCTCCCCCATGCCCTTTTGAATCCAGTCCAGCATAATCCCCACAAAGCTGTACTTATAGAAATCCGCAATGAACGTCTTATCCTCTTCGGAAATCCCCAGTCCCTGGCTTTTTTCATCCACCACGCCCCGAATCAGGCCATAGGTGAGCTGGAACAGGTAGCGCTCCATGCGCTCCCGGCTGATGCAGCGGTAGGCGTTGAGCACAAAGGGGCGGTTCTCCAACACCGCTTCAAAGATCTGGGTCAGCCCCTCCTGCCAGGTGTCATAGGTCTTTTTCCCCTGTAGGGCCCGGGTGGCGTCCTCCACACAGGTCCACTCCACCAGGTCGTAGATGTCCTTGAAGTGGTAGTAAAACGCCATACGGCTCATGCCGCAGTCGCTGGTCAAGTCCTGAATCGTGATTTTATCCAACGGCTTTTTCAGCATCCACCGCTTTAGGGATGCCGACAGCGTCTGTTTGGTTGCATTCATGGAACTTCCCCCTTCTGCTCATTCTCATAAAGACATACCGCCTGTGTCCGTGGGGACACAGGCGGTATGATGTCTCACATGGTAGGGCAGGCGTCCTTCCACTTACTCGTGGTCGTGATCGCAACCGCAGTCACAGCCGCAGCCGCACTCGTCGTCCTCGCCCTCAAAGTCCAGAGCGAACTTCTGGCCACACTTGGGGCAGTCGATGACGCCGGCCTCCAGCACTTCGTCGTCAATCACCAGGCTCTCCCCGCAGTTGGGGCAGTCCACCTCGAAGAAGTCCTCGTCGTCCAGATCGTCGTCGCAGCCCAAATCGTGAGCGCAGCAGCAATCGTCCTCGTCGTCCTCGCCCACAATGGCCTCCACGTCGGCCAGGTCGTCAGAAATGGCGTCGATCTCCTCACCAAACTCGTCCAGGGTAGCGTCCACGGTGTCCAGCTGATCGCCGACCTCACGCAGGACGTCCAGCACCTCGGCCAACACCTTGGCCTCGCCGCTCTCGGACTTGTCCAGGCCCATGCCGTCAAACATGCCCTGGATATACGCAACCTTCTCAGAAATGGTCATGATGATATCTCCTTCCAGAGTGCAAATTGAATGGGTTGGAATGAAGTGGGGCAATTAGCCCTTGAGCCAAATTAGCCCTTGCAACGCTCCATATACTCGCCGGTACGAGTATCAATACGAATGCGGTCGCCAGCGTTGATGAACAGGGGCACCTTGATCTCAGCGCCGGTCTCCAGGGTGGCGGGCTTGGTGACGTTGGTGGCGGTGTCGCCCTTGATGCCGGGCTCGGTCTCAGTGACCTCCAGGTCCACAAAGTTGGGGGGCTCCACGCCGAACACGCTGCCCTTGTAGGACATGATCTTGCAGGACATGTTCTCCTTGACGAACTTGAAGTTGTCCCCCAGGACGCTCTTGTTCACGGGGAGCATGTCGTAGGTCTCCATGTCCATGAAGTAGTACAGATCGCCATCGTTGTAGCTGTACTCCATCTCCTTGCGGTCCACGAAGGCCTGCTCGAACTTAGCAGTGGGGTTGAAAGAAGTCTCGGTGACAGCACCGGTGATGACGTTCTTCATCTTGGTACGCACGAAAGCGGCGCCCTTACCGGGCTTGACGTGCTGGAACTCGACAACCTGCATCACCTTTCCGTCCATCTCAAAGGTCACGCCGTTGCGGAAATCACCTGCGGTAATCATTGCCATTGGTCTCGTCCTCCAATATAAAAGTTTGGGAATCCAAAGTATAATTCACTGTATTATACCCTATCTCCCCTTTTTTTGCAAGGGGGTCACCCACAATTCTCACAGAGAAATGGGAAAACTCTTGGGTGGGTCTGATTTGCTTACAGAATGATCAAATCCTTGGGGGAAGCGGTGATGTCCACGCAGCCCTCGTCGGTCAGCCACAGCACATCCTCAATGCGCACGCCGAACTTGCCGGGCAGGTAGATGCCGGGCTCGGCGGACAGGGTGGCCCCGGAGGGGATGGTCTGGGTCCAGAAGGGAGAGAAGCGGGGATTCTCGTGGATTTCAATGCCCAGGGAGTGGCCGAAGCCATGTCCGAAGTATTCCCCGTATCCGGCGTCGGCAATCACCTTGGCGGCGGTGTTGTGCACCACATCGCCGGTGACGCCGCCGTGGGCGGCGGCAATGCCAGCCAGCTGGGCCTTCAGAACGGTGTCATACACCAGGCGCATCTCGTCGGTGGGCTCGCCCACGGCCACGGTACGGGTCATGTCAGAGCAGTAGCCACCCACCACACAGCCGAAGTCCATGGTGACAAACTGGCCCTTCTCGATGACCGACAGGCCGGGCACGGCGTGGGGCTTGGAGCCGTTGGCACCGCTGGCCACGATGGGGTCGAAGGAGTTGCGCTGGGCGCCCTTGCTGGCCATGATGTAGGTCAGGCGGGCGGCGATCTCGCTCTCGGTGACACCGGGCTTCACATAGTTCAAAATCTCGGTAAAGGCCTCGTCGGTGATGCGCTGGGCCTCCCGCATGACGGCCAGCTCCTCCTCGTCCTTGACCATGCGCAGGCGGGTCAGGAGGTCGGAAGCGGGCACCAACTCCACCCCGGGCAGGGCCTCCTGCCACAGCTTGTACTGGTGTACGTTCATGCCCTCGTCCTCAAAGCCCAGCTTTTTCACGTTGTGGGTGGCCACCAGGGACATCACCAGCTGACGGTAGCTCTGGCCGGAGCGCAGCACGTCCACGTGGGCCCCGGTGATCTCCTGGTTGGCGGCCTCAATGTACCGGGAGTCGGTGTAGTACCAGCACTCCTGGGGAGTGATGAAGGCCACGCCCTCCCCGTGGAAGCCCATAGCATAGAACTCGCCGGGCTCGGAGGTCACCAGCATGGCGTCCAGGCCCAGATTATGCAGTTCCTTGGCAATATTCTTGATGTGATTCATGGAATAAACACTCCTTTTTACAGATAACTCTGATAAATGCGTTTCATGGTCAAGGCGTCCTCCGCCTGGGTGCCCGCACTCTCGCAGATAAAGGTGGGGCTCCACCCTCGCTCTGCCACGGCCTGGGCCAGGGGCTCCCAGGCGGGGCCATAGCCGCCGTCGTCGTCAAAGGTGCGGTGACACTTCTCGCCCCCGTTGGGGGTAAATTCAATGTGGGAGAAATGGCTGTGGAAACGGCTGGCCCGGTCGGTGCCCAGCTCGGACTCCATGCGGGAGAGCATCCGCTCCACCGCCTCCGCCCCCTCGTCCTTGCCCAGAGAGCGGGCGTACAGGTGGCCGAAGTCCACACAGGGGATGAGGCTCTCGTGGACCTGACACAGGCGCAGCACCTCGTCCAGGTCCCCCAACTGGTTGATCTTGCCCATGGTCTCCGGGCACAGGGTGATGTGTCCAAAGCCCTGGTCCTCACACACTGCCACAATTCTCCTTAGAAACGGCAGGGCGATGTTCATGGCCTCCTCCCGGGTGCGCTTCATGAGGGCGCCGGAGTGGATGACCACCCGGGTAGCTCCCATCTGGTCCGCCACCAGGCAGCTGGAAGTGATGTATCCGATGGTTTTCTCCTGGGACTCCGGGTCCGGGTTTGCCAGGTTGATGAAGTAGGGGGCGTGGAGAGACAGGGCCACACCGTGCTCCTGGGCTTGCCGACCCAGCGCCACGGCGGTGTCCTCTTTCACCCGCACCCCTTTGCCGCACTGGTACTCATAGCAGTCCAGGCCCAGCTCGCCCAGCCAGCGGGGGGCGTCCACCGAGGACTTGTAGGGGAAGCTCTCTGCGTTGCCCGCAGGTCCGAATTTGGCGCTCATACCTTCTCACCTCCTGCGGATAGAAGCCGGAAAGGCACCTCTATGGCGTAGCGCAGATACCGCCCGGGATTGCCCGCCAGACGGATGGGCTTGACCAAAATGGTGGTCACCCCCGCCCGGTTGCCTCCCAGCACGTCGGTAAACACCTGGTCCCCCACAATGGCGGTCTCCTGGGGTGTCACCCCCATCTGCTCCATGGCCTTGAAAAAAGACGGGGTCTTGGGCTTCCCGGCGTGGCCGATGTAGGGCACCTCCAGCCCATTGGCAAAGGTGGAGGGGCGTTGGGCATGGCGGTTGTTGGACAGCACAAAGAGGGTGACTCCGTGGGCGGCCAGATCGTCCCGCCACGCCTTTAACTTCTCGTCGGGCAGGGGCACGCCGTAGGGCACCAGGGTGTTGTCCAGGTCGGCCAGCAGCAGCCGAATTCCTCGGCGCTGGAGGGCTTCTCCGGTCAATTGATATATGTTGTCAGCCACGTGGCTGGCGCGAAATAAGGGCATAGCTCACCTTCTATTCTGCTCAACAAGAGCATAGGATTCCAATAGGGCGTATCTGAAAAATAAGAAATCGACGAATTTTCCACAAGCAACAGACAGATACAAGGCAAAAAACGCAGGAATCCTGGATGGATTCCGAGTATTTTTAACGCAGTAGCTGGCATTGATTGCTGGAAAAGTCAAGGATTTCGACTTTTCAGATCGCCCCTCGGACATGTTATCACAAATCCACTTCACTCACAAGGGGGAACCTACCATGACCCAAGTTCTCTTGGCGGCCCATCCCTCCGCCAATCTCTCCCATCCCCAAGCCATCCCCACCCACATGGCCTACCGCATCGGGCCGGGCCCAAAACTTTTGGGAATGCGTCTGCCGCCCCAACTGCGGGGCGGGGTGATGCTGCTGGACTGCCGGGACCACGACGGCAGCGGCGACCCCATCCCCTGCTGTCGTCAAATCCTGTGGGAGTGCCGCCACCGGGGGTACTCCGGCATTGTCTGCGACTTTGAAGGGGCGCCTGTGGGCTGTCTTGGGCGCATCGTCCATATCTTAGACCGCAACTGTCAAGCCCAGGGGTGGACCCTGGACGTACCGCCCCAATTCGCCCCCTTCGCCCCAGGGGGCCGGGTGCTGGTGTCTTCCGTGGTGACGGCGGGCACCCTGCGTCGACGGCTCCAGGAGGCGGTGGAGCGCCACGGGGCCCCCCGCACCACCCTGGCGGTGGAGTGGGTGCGAGAGGACTTCCCCCTCCCCGCCCAGCGCCGGGGAACCCCCATCTCCCTGCAACATCTGGAGCAGCAGATGGGGCGGCTGGAACCGGCGGTGTTCTACGACCGTGGGCTGTGCGCCCACTATTACACCTACATGGCCGCCGGAGGACAGGCCCACTTTGTCCTCTATGACACCGCTCAATCCATCCACGAAAAGGTGAAGCTGGCCCGGGAGATGCACCTGGGGGCGGTGCTGCTGCCGGGGCCCGAGGTGGAGGGGTGTCTGGAACAAGTGCTGGCAACATAGGAAAAGACCGTTGCAGATGACTCTGCAACGGTCTTTTAGCTTATCAATAGTACTTCTTGCGGTTCTTACGAGCGGCCTCGCTCTTCTTGCGGCGCTTGACGCTGGGGCTGTCATAGAACTCGCGCTTACGCACCTCGGCCAGCACGCCGGACTTGGCGCAGCTACGCTTGAAGCGCTTCAGAGCGTTCTCCAGAGACTCGCCCTCACGGACATGAATTTCGGACATCTATATTTCCCTCCCTCCGAGGCATCCGGCTTCATCCAGGATGCTTTAAGGGCCATTTCGTATGGCTTTAACAGTGGTATTATATGAAAAATCCAGCCCATTGTCAACTAGATTTTTATATAAAAAAATTTTTCTCTCTTCTTCCCCCTTCTACACCTCACATTTGGTCCCTCTCTGTGCCCCTTCTCTGGATTCTCTTCCCCTCTGGGTATCTTTTGGCTTCATTTCACATTTTCCCAATTTACCCCTTGGTCCCCCTGCTTTTCTTGTCTATTGCGCACACTTCCACTTCATGGTACAATTGACACACCCTTGAGAGAAAGGAAATGAGATTGATATGAAATTGCACGGAAGACAACTTGTAGCTGGCTGTATGGCCGGTGTTCTGGCCTTGGGGCTGGGCGGCACCGGCATCAGCTTTGCCCAGAGCAGAGGAATGGACTTGGCGCACATCAAGGGCTCCAACCAGGAGCTGGTGGCCATGCTGGAGCAGACCAACCCTGAGACCTATGTGGCCCACGATGACATCATCATCACTCAACCGCAGTTTGAGGAGATCGGTGCCAAAGCTGTGGAGGTCACCCAGGACAAGTCCAGCGACTACGAAAAGGTGGTTGCCATCAAAGATTGGGTCAACAAGCACATCGCCTACGACTACGACAACAGCGTCAAAGACCAAAACGCCTACACCGCCTTTATTGAAGGGGAGGGCATCTGCCAGGCCTATTCCAACCTGACCAAGGCCATGCTCTCCTACCTGGAGATCCCCTGCATCCTGGTCAACGGCGACTCCGCCTATGGCGGCCACGCCTGGAATATGGCGTATGTGGAGGATGGGTGGATTTTTGTGGACTCCACCTGGGGTGCCATCTACGACGATGTGGACACCTTCAGCAAAGACCACAAGCCCTATTTCAGTGACAGCCTATACCAGACCGTGGGCGACTATGCCTTTACCTATCACAATGGCGTGGCAGTGTGCGACTACCTGGGCAGCGAGACCCACTGGGATATCCCCGACACCTTCTACGACGTCCCCACTACCGCCCTGGCACCCAAGCTGTTCAATGATGAGGCTGCCGACAAAATTCAAAGCATTTCCTTCCCCGAAACCCTGAAAAACATTGACAACATCGACTACGCCTTCGACTCCTTCACCAGCCTGACCCAGATCACGGTGGACCAGGACAACCCCTACTTCACCGCTCAGGACGGGGTACTCTATGACAACGACATCAAAGAGCTCTTGGTCTACCCTGCCGCCGCCACCCGTACCCAGTTCCAGATTCCCGATACTGTGACCACCCTGGGTGAGTGTGTGTTCCGGGAAAATGCCGCCCTCAAAGACATTCTCATCCCCCCGTCGGTGACCCAGCTGGGCAAGGACCTGTTCCACAGCAAGGACGTCACCATCTACGCCCAGGCAGGCAGTGCCGCTGCCCAATACGCCACCGACAACGGTCTGACCCTCAAGGACATGGACCAGTTCCCCCAGACTCCCACCCCGCCGGGAGAGGTGAACACCACTCTTCTGGAAAAGACCGTGGCGTATGCCCTGACCCTGTCCACTGACGGCGTCACCACCTCTGCCAAAAAGGCCTTCGAGCAGGCTCTGGCCAACGCCCAGGCGGTCCTGGCCAAGGAGAACCCCACCCAGGAGGAGGTCAACGCCGCTTGGGACGCTCTGCTGGAGGGCATTTGGGGCCTGGGCATTACCCAGGGGGATAAGAGCACCCTGGAGCAGCTCATCACCAAGGCTGAGAGCATGGTGGAAGACAAGTATGTGCCCCAGTACTGGGGCATGCTGGAGACCGCCCTGGAGGAAGCCCGTGCCATGATGGAGAACGGGGACGCTCTGGACGAGGACATCCAGCCCGTGGCCGACAACCTGCTGAATGCCATTCTGGCCCAGCGGCTCAAGGCCAACAAGGAGAACCTGGAGGAACTTCTGGGCAAGGCTGAGAACATCGACCTGGACGGCTACACCGCCGAGAGCGTGGCAGAATTCCAGGCCGCCCTGGCTGCGGTGCAAACCCTGATGGCAGACGAGACCATCAGCGTGGACGACCAGGGCTCTGTGGACGCCGCTGCCGCCCGCCTGGCCGCCGCCATGGAGGGCCTCACTGCCCAGCAGCCCCAGGAGAGCGAGAAGCCCGAGGCCACCGATAAGCCTCAGGCCACCGATAAGCCTCAGGCCACCCAGAAGCCGGAGCAGGTTCCCCAGACCGGGGACGCCAGCCAGCTGACCGCTATGGTGGGCGTTCTGCTCACCAGCGCCACCGCTCTGGGCGGACTGACTGTGGCCCGGAAGCGCCGCAACGGGTAATCCCAATCCGCTACATCAAACCAGGCCGGGACAAGCTGACTTGTCCCGGCCTTTCAGCGTGTCGAAGTTCGACACGCTTCTCAAAAATGCCAGCATTTTTTCGAAAAGTTGCAGCCCGCTGCATGCATAATCGGGTCAAAGGGCGACCCGATTCCACACTGGCGGGCTGAGAAGTGTTTTTTCCGATGCGCATGTCCCCGGAAAAAACAGATTTTAATTTATTTTCCCGCCCCCGGGCGGGAAAACTCTACCGAGGGCTTTTTGATGATGCAAGAAAATGTATCCTTCTTGCATGCACATGAGTTTTTTTGACAGTCTGAAAGGAGACACTCACAGGTCGTGAGTGTCTCCTTTTTCATACAGAGCACCATAGTACTCCGTGTATTCACTTCAATCAGGGCTTGACGATGAGGTTCACCAGACGGCCAGGCACCACAATGGACTTCACCAGGTTCATGCCCTGGGTGAACTTCTGGACCTTCTCGTCGGTCTGGGCGGCGGCCACAATGGTGTCGTTGTCGGCGTCAGCGGGCACCTGGATGTTGGCGCGCACCTTGCCGTTGACCTGCACCACCAGGTTGAGGACAGAGGCCACGGTCTTGCTCTCGTCGTACTCAGGCCAGGGCTGCTGGCAGGCAAAGCCCAGAGCGCCGTAGCCCAGCATCTCCCACAGCTCCTCGGCGATGTGGGGAGCGAAGGGGGACAGCATGGTGATGAGGGCCTTCATGTCGCCCTTGGTGCAGCCGTTCTGGCCAAACTCGTTGACCAGGCTCATCATGGCGGCAATGGCGGTGTTGAACTTCATGCCCTCGATGTCGTCAGCCACCTTTTTGATGCACTTGTGCAGGGAGGCGGCGTTGGCCTCGGACTGATTCTCGTCGTCCTTGCAGCTCTCGGCCAGGTTCCACACCTTGTCCAGGAAGCGCTTACAGCCCTTCACGGCGTTGTCCGACCACACAGCGGCCTGCTCGAAGTCGCCGATGAACATGATATACAGGCGCAGGGTGTCGGCGCCGTACTGGGCCACGATGTCGTTGGGGTTGACCACGTTGCCCCGGGACTTGGACATCTTCTCGCCGCCCTCGCCCAAAATCATGCCGTGGCTGGTGCGCTTCTGATAGGGCTCCTTGGTGGGCACCACGCCGATGTCGTAGAGGAACTTGTGCCAGAAGCGGGAGTAGAGCAGATGCAGAGTGGTGTGCTCCATGCCGCCGTTGTACCAGTCCACGGGGGACCAGTAGTCCAGAGCCTCCTTGGAGGCCAGGACCTTGTCGTTGTGGGGGTCCATATAGCGCAGGTAGTACCAGCTGGAGCCAGCCCACTGGGGCATGGTGTCAGTCTCCCGACGGGCAGGGCCACCGCACTTGGGGCAGGTGGTGTTCACCCAGTCGGTCATCTTGGACAGGGGGGACTCGCCGTCGTCGGTGGGCTCGTAGCTGTCTACGTCGGGCAGCAGCAGGGGCAGCTGGTCCTCGGGCAGAGGCTCCCAGCCGCACTTGTCACACCACACCATGGGGATGGGCTCGCCCCAGTAACGCTGACGGGAGAACACCCAGTCACGGAGCTTGTAGTTGACCTTGGCCTCGCCGATGCCCTTCTCCTCCAGCCACTTGGTGATGGTGGGGATCGCATCCTTCACGGTCAGGCCGTTGAGGAAGTCGGAGTTGACCATGATGCCGGTCTCGTCCTTGGCGGTAAAGGCGGCCTTCTGCACGTCCTCGCCGCCGGATACCACCTCGATGATCTCACAGCCGAACTTCTTGGCAAAGGCCCAGTCACGGTCGTCGTGGGCGGGCACGGCCATGATGGCACCGGTGCCGTAGGTGGAGAGAACATAGTCGGAAATGAAGATGGGAATCTCCTTGCCGTTGACGGGGTTGATGCCCGCCACGCCGTCCAGCTTCACACCGGTCTTCTCCTTGCTCAGCTCGGCGCGCTCCAGGTCGGACTTGGCAGCGGCGGCCCGCTGATAGGCCTCCACGTCCTCCACGTTCTTCAAAAGGCCCTTCTCCTTCCACTCGGCCACCAGGGCATGCTCAGGAGCCAGCACCATGTAGGTGGCGCCGAACAGGGTGTCGGGGCGGGTGGTGAACACCACGATGGGGTCACCGTTGGTGGAGTGGAAGGTGACCTCCGCACCAGTGGAGCGGCCAATCCAGTTGCGCTGCTGGGTCTTCACCCGCTCGATGAAGTCCACCTCGTCCAGGTCGTCAATGAGGCGCTGGGCGTACTCGGTGATCTTCAGCATCCACTGGCTCTTCTCCTTGCGGATGACGGGGGCGCCGCAGCGCTCGCACACGCCGTCCACCACTTCCTCGTTGGCCAGCACGCACTTACAGGAGGTACACCAGTTCACGGGCATGGTGGCCTTGTAGGCCAAGCCGTGCTTGTACAGCTGGAGGAAAATCCACTGGGTCCACTTGTAGTACTTGGGGTCGGTGGTGTCGATGACCCGGTCCCAGTCAAAGCCAAAGCCCAGCATTTTCAGCTGGCTGGTAAAATTCTGGATGTTATCATGGGTCACCTTGGCGGGGTGAATGTGGTTTTTGATGGCGTAGTTCTCGGTGGGCAGACCGAAGGCATCAAAGCCCATGGGGAACAGGACATTGTAGCCGTCCATGCGCTTTTTGCGGCAGACGATGTCCATGGCGGTATAGGGCCGGGGATGGCCCACGTGCAGGCCCTGGCCGGAGGGGTAGGGGAACTCCACCAGGCCATAAAACTTCTTTTTGTCGCTGTTGTCGTGGGCGGCATAGACCTTAGCGTCCTCCCACTTCTTCTGCCATTTGGGCTCGATGTTGGCAAAATCGTACTTCAACTTCCACACTTCCATTCCACGGGAGCTGGGCTCCCAAGAGTAATATCTGACCTCCCCAAAGGGGGAGAAGTTTCACAGTCCTTTGATTATACCGTATTTTCCAGCTCTTTTCAACTGCGACTTCTCCCGATTAGATGTGTAAATCCTTGCGGGTAAACACCGCCACCGCCGCCCCATACAGGACAATTCCCAGGGCCAGCAGCACCAGGGCCCCCGCCACAGCGCCGCTCTCCCCTGCCGCCAGCTTCTCGGGCTGGAAAAGGGTGAACACGGTGAAATACTTGGCGTTCTCCGCCTTGCCTCCCATGTTGGCCATCATCTGGAACACATACATCAAAATGGGCAGGCCCGCCCCCACACCCAAGCTGTACCTGATCTCAGAGAACAGGCAGGAGGCAAAAAAGCAGATACCGCCCAGGCACAGGTGGAGACAGAAGAGCCCGGCGTTGACCTGCAACAGCTCTCCCAGGTCCAGCTGCCTGGGGAAGTAGTATTCCCCGCTGAACCACTCCAGAACGGTGATGTACACCGTCAAAATGAGGGTCCCGCTCACCATCACCGCCCCCTGGGTCAGGGCGATGGTGCTGCGCCGCACCGGAGCCGACAACAGGGACACCATAGAGCTGTCGTCCACGTACTTGGCCACCAGGCCGTTTCCCCGGAGGATGCAAAAGAGCATGGGGAAGATAAGGAGGAGGAAGCCGTACAGATAGGAACACAGAAAGCCCATGAGGCTGGTGGCCCCCGCCGTCATGCCCACTGCCGCCATGATCTCCGGCATCAGCTCCACATAGCTGTCCAGCAGCTTGGCCATCTCCGGCTCGTACATGCTGACGATGATGACCACATACATGGCCAGCACCGCCGCTACAATCAGCAGCAGCTTCACACTGCCCTTCATGCCACGCCGATACAGAGCGCCATTGATCATGCCTGCTCACCTCCATAGTAGTCCATGAAAATCTCCTCCAGGCTCTGGCGGGTGGTCACCGTCACCCGGCACCCCTCCCGGCTGCCGTGGAAATCCCGGGCAAAGGCAATGGCCTGCGCCTCGCTGTCCAGGGTGACGGTGTAGGACCGCAGATGCCGCTCCCGCAAAGCCTCCACCGCGTCCACCGCCACCATCTTACCGCCCCGGATGATGCCGATACGGTCACAGGTGCGCTCCACCTCTTCAAACATATGGCTGGAGAGGAGGATGGTCTTGCCCTTTTTCTTCTCGGATGCCACCAAGTCCACAAACCGACTCTGCATCAGGGGGTCCAGGCCACTGGTGGGCTCGTCAAAAATCAGGATATCCGGGTCGTGCATGAGGGCGGCCACCAGCCCCAGCTTCTGCTTCATACCCTTGCTCATCTTCTTGATCTTGCCCTTGGGCTCCAGCTGGAAGTAGTCCAGCAGCTCCCCTTTCCGATTGCTGCCCCGCAGGTTCCGGTATCGCTCCAGAAATTTGAGGTATTCCACCCCGGTCATGTCGTCAAAAAAGCTGATCTCGCCGGGGACATAGCCCAGCTGGGCCTGAATGCGGGCCCGCTCCCTCCAGCAGTCCAGCCCGGCGACGGTACACGCCCCGGCCTGAGGCCGCAAAAAGCCCATCAGGTGCCGGATGGTGGTGGTCTTTCCCGCCCCGTTGGGGCCTAGAAAGCCAAAAACTTCCCCCTGTTGGACCTGAAAGGTGGCGTCGAATACGCCCTTGCCCCCTCCATAGTCCCGGGTCAAATGCTCCACACAGATGACATTCATAAATATTCCTCCCTGTGTCCAAGGGCCGCCGCACCCGGCCCAGTTTGTCCCAGTGGTGTTGCCTCCACTATACCGGATTGACTCAAATTTTCAAGCCCCTTTCTCTCTCACCCCTTCCCTTTCTTTGGCATAGGTTGGGATGTATCTTTTTTGCCGAGGAGGCCTGACCAATGCCGAATGTTCAATATTTCCTGGGTGGCAACACCCCTTTGGGCTTTTCTTCCCTGTACCACCAGCTGTCTGACCCGGAGAGCCACCGGGCAGTGTACATCTTAAAGGGCGGGGCGGGGTGCGGAAAATCCTCTCTCATGCGCCGGGTGGGACGCCACGCCCAGGCCGCCGGACATGAGGTGATCGAAATTCCCTGCTCCGGTGACCCCGACTCCCTGGACGCTGTGATTCTTCCACAGCTGGGGGTGGCAGTTGTGGACGGCACCGCCCCCCACGTGGTGGAGCCCGCCTGCGCGGGAGCGGTGGAACGGTATGTGGATTTGAGCCGCTTCTACTCCTGGGAGGGGTTACAGCCCATCAAAGGGGAGATTATCGCCGCCGGGCAGGCCTGCTCTGCCTGCTATAAGCGGGTGTATCGCTGCCTGGGGGCCGCCGGGGAGCTGCTGGAGGACGTCCACGACCGGGTCACCTCCGACCTGCTCACCCAAAAGCTGGCCCGGCGGGCCCGGGGTATCATCCTCCGGGAGTTAAAGCCCCTGGCCGCCGCCCCCGGCGTGGAACACCAGGGCTTCCTCTCCGCCGTCACCTATCAGGGCAGTGTCACCCTGTGGGAGACGGTGGAGGCCCAAGCCGGACGGGTGTATGAGCTGTGGGACAGCTACGGCCTGGCCCATGATCTGCTGGCCCCCATCCTGGCCGCCGGACTGGCCACCGGGCACCAGGTGGTGGCCTGCCCGGACCCCATGGCCCCCCAACGCCTGGCCCACCTCATCTTCCCCGACCTGTCCCTGGCCTTTGTCACCTCCAACGCCGCTGCGCCCTGGCCCCACCACCCCTACCGCCGCCTGCGCCTGGACGCCATGGTGGACCGGGAGGTGTACCGCTCCAGCCGCCCCCGGCTGCGCTTTGCCCAGAAGGTGGCCCAGGCCCTGGTGGACCAGGCTGTGGACGGCCTGCGCCAGGCCAAAGCCGCCCATGACGATCTGGAGGCTCTCTATAACCCCCACGTGGACTTTGATGGGGTGTATCAAACTGCCGACCAGGTAGCCGGGGAGATTTTCTCCCTGCCCCAGTGACCATCAAGGCATAAAAAAATTGCGTTCTCCCCGCGGAGAACGCAATTTTTATGAAAGCCAGTCCTGTATGACGTCCACCAAGGTGCACGGAGTCACCTGGTGCAGCAGCAAGGTCTGGGCCAGCTGATAGATGACCGAGGAGCGGCAGGTCACATCGGGGGCTACCGCCACCTCTCCGGTCTCCTTCTCCTCAATCTTGACCCCGTAGCTCTCGCCGGAGTAGCCCTCCAGCTCCAGGTGCTCCAGCAAAATGTAGTAGTCAAAGCAACGCTCCACCCCTGCCTCATCTCTCACACGCAGGGTTTCCAAAAACAACTCGCCGGTTTCCAATGTTTTCCTTCCTCTCCTTTCCTCTCTCTGAGAGACAGTATAAGTCAGAACGTTGGAAATGCAAGGAAAACCGTTCGTGAATTTCGACATACATCGACAGTTCCACAAGATATGGGGGAAAAACCAGTGCTTCTAAACCCACACCGGGGATGTGCCAAAAATATCCGGCGAATTTTCTACATTTTGCACAATCTCTGTGGAAGTCTCAGCGGTCCTTGGAGATATCCAGGCTGGCCTTGGCGTTCAGGTCCCAGCCTGCGGTGTTGCCAGCCTGGTACTCATAGTACCCCTGGCATCCAATCATCGCGGCGTTATTCTCCCACGGAGCGCAGCTCCGTGGGAACCCTGTATGATTTCAATGCTCGGGGAAAGTGAATTCCCCCTGCGCCGAGATTTTCCCCATGGGAAAATACTCGTACGGCGCATAAGCGCCGCCCCGCCGTGCGGGGCCCCCGGGGATAACGCCGCCATGGGCTGTCATCCCTTGGAGATGTCCAA
>NZ_NFKG01000024.1:0-32171 GCF_002160275.1 Pseudoflavonifractor sp. An187
GATCGACGCCCCGGGTCTCGGTATAGCCGCAGACGGAGCAGGAGCGCTGCTCACTGCCGCTCTGGGTGCAGGTGGGAGAGGTGACGGTGGTCCAGGGGCCAAAGGTGTGGCCAGTGGCGGGGATGGCTTCGGTATAGCTGTCGCCGCACATGGAACAGGTATAGGTGCGCACACCATCCACGGTGCAAGTGGGCTCCGTGGTGACAGAGGCCACATAGTCGTGGGGCAGCATAGGTACCTCAGTCTGGGCCACGATCACCGTGTTGCACACGGAGCAGTGACTGCCTTCCGTGAGGCCGGTGTGGGTGCAGGTGGGGGCAACGGCAGGATCGATGACAACGGTGTGCCCGGTGGCGGGGATCCCTTCGGTCCTGGTCTCTCCACACAGCTGGCAGGTGTAGGTGCGCACGCCATCCTGGGTGCAGGTGGGCTCAGTGGTGACTACACCGTCATCCCACTGGTGCTGACAGGGGGCCTGGGTGACGGTGACCGAGCAGGTGACGGTCTGGCCCGCCACGGTGGCGGAGAGGGTGGCGCTGCCCGCCCCCAGGGCGGTGAGCTTGTCGCCCTCCACCTTCACCACATCGCTGCCTGTAGTCACGGTCCAGTTGGGCTCCAGCGTCACATGGATTTCAGGGGTGTGGTCCCAGGTGCTGTTGGTCGTCAGCGTGGCGGACACGGCGGGCAGGTCTGCCTGCTCTCCAGCCGTCAGAGACAGGGGGGAGACGGCGCCCAGAGTGACGCTGCGGATGGAGTCAGACGCCACCCGGATGTCCACGGTGGCAGCGGTGGCGGGGGTGGTCTCCGTGGTGTTGGGGTTTGCCAGGGTGCCAAACTCCTGAACCCAGAAATGCACCCCGCCGTATACCACATGGGCAATGCCGATGGAGGTCATGTCCTGGGAGAGCATATTGCGGCGGTGACCCTGGCCGGAATAGTCCTCGTTGTCCTCCCGCCAGCCCTCAAAGACAGCTTGGGCGGAGGTGTAGCCAATGGCAATGTTCTCCGATGCGCTGTGGTAATAGACGCCAAACTCCCGGAATGCGGAATACCAGCTAGTACCGTCCGGGCGGATGTGACCATACGCCACCACGATTTCCGCGGCCCGCTGCATGGCTATTTTCTCCAGGTTGTAGTCGTAGACGAAGTCCTGGAGCTGGCCGGATACATCGGTTTTGGCGGAATTGTCCTGGTTCCAGTACCAGGCATCGTCGCTGGCACGGAAGTCATTGATCAGTGTCAGCATATCCCGGGCGTCGGTCTGGGAATAGGTGACATCCAATTGGATGTCGATGTCGGTGCCGGCGGCAGAGACGGGGGCGGCGCAGGTGAGCACAAACACAGCGCTCAGCGCCAGAGCAAGACATCGGCGAATCAGCTTTTTCATGGTTGATACCCTCCTAATCGTATCATTGTGGTACTATTGTAGTCCTCATGTCAGGAATAGTCAACCATATCAGACAATATTTACAAAGAAGTTCCCCTGGCCTAGAGGGAAGAAATCGCCTGTCCCGGAGGCGAGGAGCACCCGGGACAGGCGATGTGTGTGGGAATTATTTTGTGGCCCAGTTGCCGGTGGCGGAGGCGGTGAGGTAGGCGTTGATGAAGCCGTCCAGGTCGCCGTCCATCACTGCATTGATGTTGGAGGTCTCGTAGGCGGTGCGGTTGTCCTTCACCAGCTGGTAGGGCATGAACACGTAGGAACGAATCTGGCTGCCCCACTCGATCTTCAGCTGCACGCCCTTGATGTCGGAGATCTTGTCCAGGTGCTCCTGCTCCTTGATCTGGATGAGCTTGGAGCGCAGCATCTTCATACAGGTCTCCCGGTTTTGCAGCTGGCTTCGCTCGGTCTGGCAGGCCACCACCAGGCCGGAGGGCTTGTGGATCAGTCGCACGGCGGAGGAGGTCTTGTTGACGTGCTGGCCGCCGGCACCGGAGGCGCGGTAGACCTGCATCTCAATGTCCTCGGGGCGGATCTCCACTTCCACGCTGTCGTCGATCTCGGGGGTGACCTCCACGGCGGCGAAGGAGGTCTGACGGCGGGCGTTGGCGTCAAAGGGGGAGACGCGCACCAGGCGGTGCACGCCGTGCTCGCTTTTCAGGTAGCCGTAGGCGTTCTCGCCGTCAATGCGGATGGTGGCGGACTTGATGCCCGCCTCGTCGCCGTCCTGGTAGTCCAGAATGGAGTAGGTAAAGCCGTGGCGCTCGGCCCAGCGGGTGTACATGCGGTAGAGCATCTGGGCCCAGTCCTGGGCCTCGGTGCCGCCGGCGCCGGCCTGGAGGGAGACGATGGCGGGGGAGGGGTCGTACTCGCCGGACAGGAGGGTGGCCAGCCGGGCCTCCTCCATGTTGCGGATGAGGCCCTCGAAGCCCTCTTCCACCTCGGGCACCAGGGATTCGTCCTCCTCCTCGTTGCCCATCTCACACATGACCATCAGGTCGTCCCAGGTGGACAGACGCTTGGCCTGGGCGTTGATCTTGCCCTCCAGCTGGCTGATGCGCTGCTGGATCTTCCGGGCCTTCTCCACGTTGTCCCAGAACCCATCGGAGGCGGACTCCGCCTGGAGCATATCCAGCTCCCGCTCAGCGGCCTCCAGGTCCAGGGCCTGCCCCAGCTCTTCCAGCTCGGGCTTGAGGTTGTTGAGTTTTACCTTGTATTCGTCAAATTGCAGCATTCTCGTTCATCCTTTAACCGGCCCATGGCCATAATATATCTCATATATTATATAGAAAGGCCCCTGGGTTGTAAAGGGGGGAGATTCCCGTCAAAAAGATGATTTTTCACCCTCAGCGCTGGCTGACAATTGGCCCGGCCTGGCCCATAAAGATCAGGTCGTCCACGTCCTGGGCGGGGGTGTCGGATTTCGGGGGTGTGGTTTGCAACAACATGGTCCATCGCTCCGTTTCTGTCAATGTCTGTGGAGGAGGGGCGGACAAATTCCCGCCACACTCCCCCGTATACCATGTAGTATATGCGCTTGGGGGTGAAAAGTTGCGTGAAATATGGAGAATCATTTTTTGCAGGAAAAAAGAAAAACCCGGCGGCGCAGCGTCAGCTGCACCGCCGGGTTGGAGTGTTTTGGCCGTTATTCCGCGGAAATCATATAGTAGTACACGGGCTGGCCGCCGCTGAGCAGGGTGATCTCAGCGTTGGGGCACAGGCGCTGGAACAGGGCCAGGGCCTTGCCGGCGGACTCCTCGTCCACATCCTCGCCGTAGAAGATGTTGATGAACTCTGCCGTTTGCTGGGTCTCGGCCTGGGCCAGGTTCTCCAGCAGCTCCTCCATGGACTTGGCGGTGCCGAACAGCTGGCCGTCGCTGAGGGCCATGTAGTCGCCCTCCTGGATGGCGAAGCCGTCAAAGTCGGAGTTGCGGGCGGCGTAGGTCACCTCGCTGGTGTGCACGTGGCTCATGGCCTCGGTCATGGCGTCCACGTTGTCCTGCACGGGACCCTCGGGGTCCATCACCAGCAGGGTGGAAATGCCCTGGGGCACGGTGCGGGTGGGGATGACCACCACTTCCCGGCCCTCAATGAGGCCCACGCACTGCTGGGCGGCCATGATGATGTTCTTGTTGTTGGGCAGCACGAACACGGTCTCGGCGGGGGTGCGGGCGATTTCCCGCAGAATGTCCTCGGTGGAGGGGTTCATGGTCTGGCCGCCGGAGATGATGCCGTCTACGCCCAGGTCCCGGAACACGGAGGCCAGGCCGCCGCCGGCGCACACGGCCACCACGCCGTACTTCTTCTCGGCGGGGACGATACCGGGCGCTTCCTCCTGGGTCTCCTTGGCCTCTTCCAGAATCTCGGTGTGCTGCTCCCGCATGTTCTCAATCTTCACGGTGAGCAGAGCGCCGTAGGTCAGGGCCTCTTCCAGCACGCGGCCGGGGTGGTTGGTGTGGACGTGGACCTTGATGATCTCGTCGTCGTCCACCAGCACCAGGCTGTCGCCCATGCCATTGAGAAAGGAGCGCAGCAGCTGGGGGTCCTTGGTGTTGTCCCGGGAGCAGATGAACTCGGTGCAGTAGCCGAAGGTGATGTCTCCGGTCTCAAAGGTGGCGAAATCCGCCTTGTCCTTGGCCTTGGGGGCGTCGTCCTCGCCGCCCTGGGGAGCGGGAATACCCCGCATCTCGTCCAGCATACCCTGGAGGATGATGAGGAAGCCCTTACCACCGGCGTCTACGACTCCGGCCTTTTTCAGCACGGGGTTCTGGTTGATGGTCTCAGCCAGGGCCTCCTGGCCGTGGGCGATGGCAGCCTCCAGCACGTGCTCGGCGCTGTTCTGCTCCTGGGCGGCCTCGGCGGCAGCCTTGGCAGCCAGGCGGGAGACGGTGAGGATGGTGCCCTCGGCAGGCTTCATGACGGCCTTGTAGGCGGCGGACACGCCCTCGTGGAGGGCGGCGGCCAGGGCCACACCGTCGGCGGTGTCGTGGTCCTTCAGGGCCTTGGACACGCCGCGGAAGAGCAGGGAGAGGATGACGCCGGAGTTGCCACGGGCGCCCCGCAGCAGGGCGGAGGCATTGGTGGCGGCAGCCTGGGCCACGGTGGTGGCGGGCTTTTTCTTGGCCTCAGCGGCGGCGGTGCCAATGGTCAGGGACATGTTGGTGCCGGTGTCGCCGTCGGGCACAGGGAAGACGTTGAGCTCGTTGATGCTCTGTTTCTGGGCGTTGATGGAGGCAGCAGCGTGCACCACCATGCGCTGAAACAATGCGCCGTCAATGATGTCGATCATAATGTTAGCAAATTCCTTTCTATCAGCGCTGGCCTTAGCCGATGACCATGGAGTCTACGCACACGGAGACGCTGCGCACTTCCACGCCGGTGAGGCGGTTGACGTTGTACTTGACTTCACTTTGGATGGAGCGGCTCACGGCCACCAGATTGACCCCGTTGTCCACGATGATGTGCAGCTCAATGGACACGGAATCGTCCTCGTGATAGACCAGCTTCACGCCTTTGGACATGGACTCCCGGCGGAGCAGATGAACCAGGCCGTCGGTCTTGGAGCGGAAGGCCATCCCTTTCACGCCGTAGCAGCTGGTAGCCACAGCGCCGGTGATGTTGCTGAACACTTCGCTGGCAATGCGGATGCGGCCGATTTCAGTTTGTATCTTCATGGAACCCTTCCTTTCTATGGTAAGAGTGGGAAATGTGTGGTCAAGACAAAGCTTTAGTCAATACATTGTATTCCATTTTGGAGGAAAAAACAAGGGGAGTTTTCCCACATAGGCGGGGGAAAGGATGGAAAATTTCAAGAGAAATTCCCGGTTTCTGGTGCAATTTGTGGAAGGAGGCCTGTGGGGCCGGAGAGGGGGGAAAGGGAATTGTGAATTTTTTTCAAATCCCATTGTTTTTTGCACGCAAATCGTGTAAACTATGACGTACCGAAACACACAAGGGAGGGACTGAACATGAAAGTCATCCGCTTTATCTTGAAGGCAGCCGCCGTGGCTATGGCCGTGAGCGCCGTGGTATGCGTGGTGATGGCATACTGGGACAAGATCGTGGACACATTCTACGCCATTGCCGACAAGGTGGAGGAGAAGAAGGCCAACTGCTGCTTCTGTTCCTCCGAGTACGACGATTACGAGGATATCGACCTGTAAGAGTCGACAAGGAGCGGGCCGCTGAACCATCAGCGGCCCGCTTTTTTGGCAATGAATAATGATAAATGAAGAATGAAGAATGAAGAATTGTGGTGTGCCGCAACAGCGGCACGGATTTTATGAGGGACAAGCCCTATAATGGTCACTACCGAAAGCCTATGTAGGTCCAGGAAGCGAAAAAAGCTTTCAGGACCTGCATTTTTCATTATTCACTATTCACTCTTCATTTGCAAAAAAGACCGGGGGGAAGCAATTTGCTTCCCCCCGGAGCTTTTTTGCATTAGCTGCGGCGCTTGCGGGTCACATAGGCGGCGCCGGTGAGCAGGCTCACAGAGCCAGCCAGAGCAGCCACGTACACCATCAGCTGAGCGGAGTCGCCAGTCTGAGGCACGTTCTCTGGCTTCTGGGTGGTCTGGGGCTTGTCGGTGGTCTCGGGAGCGCCACCGGCGGTGAGGCCGTCCATAGCAGCGGACAGAGCGGCCACAGCGGCGTTCACGGTAGCCTGGTCGTCCTCAGAGAGGGTCTCGTCAGCCAGCACGGACTGAGCGGTGGCCAGAGCGGAGCGGAACACGGCCACGGACTCGGCGGTGTAGCCGGTCAGGTCGATGCCCTCAGCCTTGCCGATGAGGTCTTCCAGGATGGACTTGTCCGCCTTGTAGCGCTGGGCCAGGATGGCGTTCATCAGGTCTTCCACAGCGGTCTCCACGTCGCCCTGGAGGGCGTCGCCGTCGTCCATGACCTTCTGGCCGGCGTTCAGAGCGTCCAGCAGCTCCTGCCAGTGGTCCTGCACGTACTTGCTCTGGTTGGCGACCATGGTCTCAGCCTTGGCGATGAGCACTTCCAGAATGTCCTTGTCGCCCTGCTTCAGGCCCAGGGACCAGATGCCAGTGAGCAGGTTGTCCCAAGCGGTGTTCACCTGCTCCTGGGTGGCGTTGGGGTCGTCCAGCACGGTCTTGGCCTCGTCCAGGGCCTTCTGGAAGATGGCCACGGCGGAGTCCACCACGCCGGTGGTGTCCAGGGTCACAGCGTAGTCGTAGGTGGCCTGGAGCAGAGCCTTGTTGGCCTCCTGGCCGGGCTGATCGGGCACACGGGCCTCCACAGCGGCGTTCATGGCCTCCACGGCGGTGTTCAGGGCCTCCTGGGTCACAGGCTCACCCAGGGTGTTGTCAGCCAGAATGGCCTCCACAGCGGCGATGGCGTCGTTGAGGGCGGCGATGGACTCGGCGGTGTAGCCGGGCTCAGCGGCAGCGGCCTTGGCCTCGTCCACCTGAGGCTGCACGCCGTAGGTGTTCAGAGCCACGAAGCGGTCGCCCTTGATCTCGATCTCGTTGAGGTAGATGCCGTCGGTGTAGGCGATGCGGAAGGCGGTGACGCCCTTGAGCTGGTTGGCGTGGTAGACACGGGCACCGGTGTTGCTCAGGTCGGCATCATGCTCCAGCAGGGTCTCGCCATCGGCGGTGACGGCGTACACGCTCACGCCGTCCCAGGTGCCCAGGGCGTTGTACAGCACCAGGTCGTTGGCCTTGGTGCTCTCGTAGACGTGGTACACCACTTCGCCCTCGCCGGTGGCCTGGACGAAGCTCATCACGTCGCGGTCATAGAGCTTGGCCTCGCCCAAACCGTTGACGGTGGCCACGGCCTTGGCCTGGGTGGACACGCCGTGGAACTCGGCGACCTTCATCCAGTTGGTGGAGCCAACCTCGACAACGGTAGCCCGAATGGCCTTGGCCTGGACGGGGTCGAAGTTGACGGCGATGGCGCCGCCCACAAAGTCGTCGCTGCTCACCGTGCCCACGGACACCCAGTTGCCTTCGGCGTCCTGATACTCCAGGTTCAGCTTGCCCTTCATAGCGTCACCATCGGTGGTGGTGGTGAACTCAATGCGGTCAATGCTGGTCACGGTGTTGTAGGTGACGGTGAGGTGGGTGCCCTTGGCCTGGCTGTTGAGCCAGACGAAGGTGGTGGTGTTGTAGTCGTTGATGTTGCTGGTGGGGTAGTTGTTGGGCTCATAGATCTGGGCGCTGGAGGTGACGGAGGCGATGGACACCACCTGAGCGGCGATGGACACCTGGGTCAGGTCCACGGAAATCTCCTCAGCGGTGTTGTTCATCACACGCACATAGCGGGCCTGAGTGCCGGCGGCAAAGCCAGTCCAGGTCTTGCCGTCCAGGGAGATCTGGACGTTCAGGTCGTCCAGGCCGGACACGGAGGACAGAGCCACCAGCTGGGCCAGGTCGAACTGGACATAGGAGCCGGAGGCCAGGGTCACGGTCTCGCCGTCGGTGACGGTGAAGGTGTTGCCGGACTTGGCCATGGCCCAGCCCTCCGTGTTGGTGTCGGTGTAGACGAAGGGGTCGGAGGCGTCAGTGAAGAAGGAGCCGCCGGCCTGGGTCATGATGTAGCGGGCGAAGGGCAGGATATAGAGGTTGCCGGGGCTGGTGACATAGTTGCTGATGGTCTGGCTGGTGCCCTGGCCCTCCAGGCTCTCCACCTTGTACTTCTCCAGGGTGTCAATGCCGTTGGAGAGGTAGATGGCGTTCATCAGGTGATCGAAGCGCTGGCTCTCCTCGCCATACATGGCCTGGATGCAGTCGATGATGATCTGGCCCATGTCATTGAGGCGGTACACCCAGGGGCGAATCTCCTCTTCCAGGTTCACCAGCTTGTCATCATCGCTGTCCTTGAGGGTGAGGATGAGCTGGCAGGAATCCACGATCTTCTGCATCTCCTCCAGCACGGCCGGATAGTTGGAGCTGTCCGACTTGTAGGCGTTGAAGATGGAGTTGATGTTGGTGTGGTCCTGGTTCTTGGCGGCGTGGCTGGCAAACACACGCAGGGCCTCCTGCATGGCGGGGTCGTCGGTGTAGGAGGCGAAGGACTCCTCCCAGTTGCTCTGGACATCGAAGTTGGCGGTGTTCCAGGTGTAGTCGGACACGCCGTACAGGGCCACCTTGCTGGCCTCGGGCTGGTTCATGGGGTTGGAGAGCACGCCCAGGCAGGCGGTGACATCCAGGTCGGTGGCGTACACGGAGTCCAGACGGTTCATGAGCATCTGGTCGTCAATGTTGTCGTTGACGGGGTAGTTCCACCACATGACGGGCTTCTTGCCGGTGTACTGCTGGATCTTCAGCAGGTCGGAGTTGCGGATGGGGGACCACACGCCGGAGCCGGTCATCATCATGATGACGTTGTTGCCCTGGTTGGCCTCACGGAAGGCGCCCAGGTTGGTCTCCAGCTGAGAGGAGGACCCGAAGCCCAGGGCGTAGAAGCTGGGCACGTAGTAGGTGCCGGCCACGTGGTCGGCGGGATCCTCGGAGCCGTTGTACTTGTCCTCCAGGCGGCGCTGGAGCTCGGCCATCATGTAGGCCTGGTTCTCAGAGCCACGCAGAGCCACACCGGTGTCGATGTCGTCCACAAACACGCCGAACTGGCGCACGCCCAGATCGTACATGTGGGAGAACTTCTCCATGATGTCGTCAATGCCCTGCTCCACGCTGTCACGGTTGGTGAAGTTGATGCCGTTTTGCATGGCGGGGTGGATGGACCAGGCAAAGGAGATGTTGTTCTCGGCGGCAGCGGCGGTGATGGTGCGCATGTCGTCCTGGGTCATCATGCCGTAGAAGCGCTGCTCGTCGGTGATCTCGGTGGGATACTCATCCCGCCAGTTGCCCAGGTGATAGGGGTCGCCCTTGGGGCCGTAGACGAAGGTGTTCATCTTGTTGTCTTCCATGTACTCGAACAGGGAGAGAATGTCCTCCACAGAGTACACCTTGCCGTAGAAGCCCTCGACGATGCCGCGGTACTGCATGTTGGCATAGTCCTCGATGGTGGCGCAGGTCAGCTGCTGACCGGCCACGGTCTCCATGGCGTCGTCCAGGGTGGCCAGGCCGTAGTACACGGCGTCGTCGTCCTCGCCCAGGATGGTCACGCGGCCATTGGAGTTGATGTCCACAAAGTGGGCGTCATACTTGGTCTCGCTGGCCACAAACAGGTCGTCGGAGTAGCCGGTGGTGTTGGCGTCCACGTTCTCAGTGGAGCCGTGCAACCCTAACGCCAGGGTGCTCTCCTCATAGTTCTCGGTGACGGTGTAGGACACGCCCTGCTTGTCCATGATCTCCTGCACCCGGCCACGGGTGACGTCGGTGATGCCGGACTCATAGTAGACCTTGACGTTGTCAAAGTCGATGAGGCTGTACTGCATCTCCAGCTTCTGGGGGGTGGGGTTGAGGTCATAGGTGTTGTCCAGATCGGTCTGGGACAGAATGGTCACGGGAATCTCCACGTCGGCGCTGTTGCCCAGGTAGGAGACCGTGGCGGTGAGGGTGGCCTGGGTGGTGGTCTCAGGCAGGGTCACCTTCAGCATGCCGTACTCCACAGTGAGGTAGGGAGAGTCGCTCTTCCAGGTGACGGAGGCGCCGTAGTCGGTGCTCTCCACCAGGGACACGTCCCGGCTCAGAGCGTTCCACTTCTGGGCGTTCTCCAGCTGGGTCTTGGCCTGGTTAAAGACAAACTCCCAGGTGTTGTTGTACACTTCCATCTCGTAAATGGACACGCAGGTCCAGATGTCAGGGAAGTTCTCGGTGACATACACCCGGACATATCGGGCCGTGACCTCATCAAAGGTGAGGGTGCGGGTCTCCTCGGGCTGGCCGTCGGTGACGTTGGCTACGTCGGTCCACTCGTTGCCGTCGTCGGAGACCTGGACCTTGTAGGCCTTGCCGCCGGACTTCTCCCAGAACAGACGGACGCAGTTGAAGGTGGTGGGCTCGCCGAAGTCCAGGCGCAGCCACTGGGGATTGTTCTCCACAGAGCCGCTGGACCAGCGGGTGTCCATGTTGCCGTCGTTGGCCTTCTCCTGGGTGAAGTTGCTGGTCTCGTTGGCAGACGAGGCGGCAGTGGCCTTGAGGGCCAGGTTGGGGCTGGTCGCCTCATTGGCGAGGGTGGCAGCGGAGTTGGTGATCTCGTCGGCCTGGGTCTGAGGCAGGGCAGCGGCATAGCTGACCGTGGACAGACACATGGCACACACGGTGACCAGAGCGCCGACTTTCTTGGTAATCTTGCGCATGGTTGATGTTCCTCCTATTCTCCTGAAGTGAAGATGTACGGGACAATTTGGGGGATGTATCACCTCCTGATGGGACAAGATGGACGCCGTGGGGAACTCCCACGGAAGAGGTACCGACGAAAAAGACCAGACGACACCAAAGGGGCCCATATCACAGAGATACGCCCCCTTTCGGTTCATCTGGTTTTGCCCATACGGTAACAATCCTTCTTGTTGTTCACTTGCTACCAGTATACCACTGGAGATGGAAAAAGTAAACAAAAGAAGGATTGTTATATCTCATGAAACTGTATGAATTATATTGTCCATTCTGTCTATACCAGGCCCAGCTTGGCGAATACCACTTGGGCCAGTTCATACCGGGGCAGAGGCCGGTCCAGGAAGTATTCCAGGGCGAAAATGGCCTGATAGATGAGCATGGGCAGCCCGTTGCAGGTCTTGAGACCCCGGGTCTGGGCCTGACGCAGCAATTCGGTGCAGGCGGGGTAGTAGATGAGGTCCATCACCCCGGCGTCACGGGGAAGGGCATCCAGGAAGGAGAAGTCCTCAAACTGGTGGGGGCAGTCGTCCATGCCCAGGTTGGTGCAGTTGATGACCAGCTGGGACTGGGAGCACACCTCGGAGAGGGTGCTGGGGTCGAAGCCCACGGGGATGAGGGTGCCGGAGGAATCCAGCTGGCACAGCTGGTGGGCCTTGGGCAGGGTGCGGTTGCACACCCAGATGCGCTCGGCCTTGGTCTGGGCCAGGCGCAGGGCCACCGCCCGGGCAGCGCCCCCCGCCCCCAGCAGTACCACCTGCCGGGCGGGCCACATGCCCACATGCACCAGGGACTCCAGACAGCCGTCCCCATCGGTGTTGTGGCCGATCCACGTTCCGTCCCGGCGGCAGACGGTGTTCACCGCCCCGTATAGCTCCACTTCCTCCCCCAGCTGGTCCATCAGGGGCACCAGGTCCTCCTTGTGGGGCATGGTGGCGTTGAAGCCGGTGATGCCCTGGACCTCAGCCTGGGCCAGGTACTGGGCCACCTCCCCCTTTTTCACCAGCTGGGGGGTGTAGGGGATGTCCAGACCCAGATAGTCCAGCATGGTGGTCTGGATGACCGGGGATTTGGAGTGGAAGATGGGATCACCGATGACTTGCAGCATGGTTATTGTCCCCCTTTGAGGAAGAAGTCCATGGCCCGCAGGTAGCCCTGGAGGCCCAGGCCGTAGATCTGGCCCACACACCCCGAGGCGGTGACGGACACCGAGCGGAAGGGCTCCCGGGCGTGGATGTTGCCGATGAGCACCTCGAAGGCGGGGGTGTTCACCGCCAGCAGGGCATCGAGAATGGCGTAGGAGTAGTGGGCGTAGGCGCCGGGATTGATGATGATGGCGTCATAGACGCCGTCGGCGGCCTGAATCTGGTCCACAATGTCCCCCTCGTGGTTGGACTGATAGCAGGTGGCGGTGGAGTTATGTACCTTGGCGTACTCCTCGATCATGGTGCACAGAGAGGCGTAATTTTCGTGGTTTTCCCGGCCGTACAGCTCCACATCCCCCTTGCCCAACAGGTTCAGGTTGGGGCCGTTGATGATGAGAAACTTCTTGCCCACCTCGGAGATCTTCTCCAGAATTTCCGCAACGGTGGCCTCCGGTGTGGAAAAGTTCTGGATGATCACGTCGGCGGCGGACAGGTACAGGGGCAGACGGTGGTGGTGGCGCTCCACAAAGGCGTGGTGTCCCTCCTGGGCCAGGGGGCGGCCCTCGGTGTCCAGGCTGGCGCAGATCTCGTCGATGGGGCGGTCCAGGAACACCAGAATGCCGTTGCGGCGCAGGGAGATGACGTTTTTCCGGGACAGCACCGCCCCGCCGCCGGTGGCGATGACCAAACCCTCCTGGCTGCTCAGCTGCTCCAGCACCTGGCTTTCCAGGGAGCGGAAGCCCCGCTCGCCGTCCTGGGCGAAGATCTGGGAGATGGTGCGCCCGGTGGTCCCCTCCATCAGCTCGTCGCAGTCCACGAAGGGGCGGCCCAGCTGCTGGGCCAACATATGTCCGGCGGTGGTTTTTCCACAGCCCATCATACCAATGAGGATAATATTCTTCATGCTTCTTCCTCCAAATTCGACACGAAGTTGCCAAGTACCCGGAAGTCTCCGGTGGTTTGGGACAGCTCATGGAGCACATCGGCGATCTCCGGGGTGTTCAGGTTCCCGGTGAACTCCAAGAAGAACATGTACTCCCAGCTGTGCTGGGGCAGGGGGCGGGATTCCAGCTTCACCATGTTCAGGCCGTGGACGGCGAAGATGGTGAGAATCTCGTGGAGGGAGCCCGCCTCATGGGGGAGGAGAAAGACGGTGCTGATCTTGTCAGCGCCCTCCCGCAGCTCCACCTGGGGAGAGACCACCACAAAGCGGGTGGTGTTGTGGGGGTTGTCGTTGGTGGGACAGACCAGGATGTTCAGCCCGTAGATCTGGGCGGCCCGGGCCGAGCACAGGGCGGCTTTTGTCAGGTCGCCGCTCTCGGCCACCATCTTGGCCGACCCGGCGGTGTCCGACTGGGTCATGGGCCGCCAGTTGGGGTGTTGGCTTAGGAATTTGGCGCTTTGCAGCAGGCCCTGTTCGTGGGAGTACACGTGGGTGATGGTGTCCAGGGTGGCCCCAGGCAGGGCCATGAGGCAGTGGTCCACCTTCACTGTGGTTTCCCCCACCAGGAAGAAATCGTATTCCGACAGCAGATCGTAGATTTGGCGGATGGCGCCCGTGGAGCTGTTCTCAATGGGGAGCACCGCGTAGTCCGCCCGGCCCTCTTTCAGGGCCAGAAAGGTGTCCTCAAATTGGGGCAGCCCGGTGGCCTGGACCCCTTCCCCAAAGAAGTTGACACAGGCCTGCTCACTGTACGCTCCAGGCTCGCCCTGGAACACCACCCGGGGGTTCTGGATGGGCTCCCGCATCTGGGACAGGGCCTGGACAAACCGGGGAACGCCGGGGTTATCTGCCCGTTCTCTTGTCAGGTCCCGCTGTTGGCGGCGGGAGATGGACATCATGGTCTGAAAGAGGGTGGTGACACCGGGGCGCAGGTCCCCCTCCACCAGACGGGCCTTGTCCTGGAGCACCTGGCGCTCTCTCTGAGCGTCCAGCACCGGGATGCCCCGCTCCAGCTTGTACTGGCCCACCTGTCCGGTCACCGCCATGCGCTGGCGGAATAGCTCTACCATCTGTCGGTCAATGCGGTCGATTTCCTCTCTATACTGCTGCAATTCATCCATGGGAATGGCCTCCAATGAAACTCCGTGCCGCTATGCGGCACACCACAATTCTTCATTATTCATTCTTAATTCTTCGTTTTTCCGGCCTGAACGGCCGGAAATTATATTCCCAGCAGCTGGCAGGCGGCCAGGGCTGCGGCGGCCTCAATGACGGGGACCGCCCGGGGGACCACACAGGGGTCGTGCCGCCCCTGGAGCTCCAGCTCCGCATGTTCCATGCGGTTCATATCAATGGTAAATTGGGTGCGGGCAATGGAGGGGGTGGGGCGCATGGTCACCTCGAACACCAGGGGCATGCCGTTGGTGATGCCGCCGTTGATGCCCCCGGCGCAGTTCTGCTCCGCCCCCACGTTTCCATGTTCGTCCACGTACAGGGGGTCGTTGGCCTCGGAGCCCCGCATGAGGGAGAAGGCGGTGCCAGCGCCGAAGGCCACCGCCTTGACAGCGGGAACCGCAAACAGGTACTGGGAGAAGATGCCCTCGGCGTTCTCCCCGAAGTCAGGGGAGCCGTATCCGGCGGGGAGTCCGAACACCCCGCACTCGATGGAGCCGCCCACGGAATCCTGCTCCTCCTTGGCCTCCAAAATGGCCTCCTGCATCTCCTGGCCCTTCTCATCGTTGAGCACCGGGAAGTCCTTGTCCGCCACCCCTTTCAGGGTGTCCCAGTCCTCCAGGGCCTCGTCGTTGACCCCGTAGATGGAGCTGATGTGGGCCCCCACGGTGATACCCCGCTGGGCCAGAATCTGCTTGGCGATGGCCCCGGCAAACACCAGGGGAGCGGTGAGCCGCCCGGAGAAGTGGCCGCCGCCCCGGTAGTCGTTGAAGCCCTGGTAGCGGACGTGGGCGGGGTAGTCGGCGTGGCCGGGCCGGGCCAGGTCACGGGTTTTGCTGTAATCCGCCGAGCGGGTGTCGGTGTTGGCGATCATGGCGCACAGGGGGGACCCGGTGGTCTTGCCCTCAAACACCCCGGAGAGCACTTGCACCTGGTCGGCCTCCTTGCGGGCGGTGGCCAGGGGGGACTTGCCGGGGGCCCGGCGGGCCATGTCTTTCTCGATGGCGGCCCAGTCCAGCTCCAGCCCGGCGGGCACCCCGGTGAGGGTGACGCCAATGGCGGGGCCGTGGGATTCGCCGAAAATGGTATAGTTCATAGGATTTCCTCGCTTTTTACAATGGTTCCACCCAGCTTCTCATAGACTTCCCAGAAGTCGGGGAAGGATTTGGCCACGCACTGAGCACCCGTGAGGGTGATGGGGGCCTCACACCGGGTGGCGGCCATGGCGGCCATCATGGCGATGCGGTGGTCGTTGTGGCAGGGGACGGTGACGCCTCCGGCGAACTGGGCCACGCCTCGAATGGTGAGCCCCTGGGAGAGCTCCTCCACCTGGGCGCCCAGTTCATTGAGGACCTGGGAGGTGGTGGCCAGGCGGTCGCTCTCCTTGATGCGCAGCCGGGCCGCCCCCACAATGTGGGTGGTTTTCCCCTCCAGGCCAGCGGCCAGGGCCGCCAGGGGGGGCACCAGGTCGGGGCACTGGCTCACGTCCAAAGTGACGGTCTGTCCCGCCCCGGTGAGCTGCTCATAGAAGGAGACGATGCGCCGGTCTCCCTGGGGGGAGTGGGGGTCCAGACCCTGGATGTCCAGGTCATTGCCCAGCCCCAGCCCGGCGTAGAAAAAGCCCGCCTGGGACCAGTCCGCCTCCACGCTGCCCTGAATGGGGGCGTAGTGCTGGGAACCGGGGACGGTGTATCCGTCCAAGGTAATGCCCGCCTGGTGAAGGGCCTGCCGGGTCATGGCCACGTAGTCCTCCGACTCCAGGGGGGAGGTGAGGGTGATGGTGGAGGTGCCCTCCACCAAAGGCAGGGCGTACAGCAGCCCGGTGACGAACTGGCTGGACACGTTGCCCGGCAGGGGGTAGTCCCCGGCGGGGAGCTGGCCCTGCACGGTGAGCACCCCGTCTTCCAGGGTGTAGGAGATGCCTTTGGCATCGAAGAGATCAAAGTAGGGCTTTTGGGGCCGCTCCATCAGCCGCCCCTGTCCGGTGAAGACTCCGCCGCCCGCCACCGCCAGGGCGATGGGGATGAGAAAGCGCAGGGTGGAGCCGGACTCCCCGCAGTCCAGGCGGGGAAGGGAAGGGGTGGGGCGGTTCATGGTGAGGCCCTGCACCGTCAGGGTGGATTCGGACCAGGTGAAGGAGGCACCCAGGGCCTCCATACACCGGATGGTGGCCAGAATGTCCTGGGATGGGGCCACGTGGGTGAGCACGCTCTCCCCAGAGGCCAGGGCGGCGGCGATGATGAGCCGGTGGGCCTGGCTTTTGGAGGGCGGTGGCGTGACGGGGCCGTGAAGCTTGGTGGGGGTGATGGTGACGTTCATAGCAATACCTCGTTACAGCATCTCCAGCAGCTGCTGTTTCAAAATGGGGTAGGCCAGGGCGTGGCCGGGTCGGTCCAGGAGGATGAGGGAGAGGGAGGAACCCGCCCCCTTCTTGTCCAGGCCGATGGCGGCGGCGTAGTCCGCCTGGGAACAGGGAATGGCGGTGGGCAGACCGAAGGCCTCCACCAGTTGGGCGATGTCCGGGGCCAGATGGGCGGGGGTGAGACCCAGGGCGGTGCCCAGTTGGGCGGCCCGCACCATCCCGGCGGCCACGGCCTGGCCGTGGGTGTAGGTGGTGTAGTGGCCTGCCAGCTCATAGGCGTGGCCCAGGGTGTGGCCGAAGTTGAGAATCATCCGCCGCCCGGTGTCCAGCTCGTCCTCTGCCACCACCTCCGCCTTGATGCGGCAGCAGGTGTACAGTACCTGGTCGATGTGGGCCATGATGGCGGAGCGGGAGGGGTTCTGGCTCAGAAACTCCAAAAAGCCCTGGTCGGCGATGCAGCCGTACTTGATGACCTCGGCCATGCCGTCGGCAAAGGTCTCGTGGGGGAGGGTGCCCAGCACCTCCGGGTCCATGAGCACCAGCCGGGGCTGGTAGAAGGTCCCCGCCAGGTTCTTCCCCTCAGGCAGGTCGATGGCCACCTTGCCCCCCACCGAGGAGTCCACCTGGGCCAGGAGGGTGGTGGGAATCTGGATGAGGGCCACCCCCCGCAGGATGGTGGCGGCGGCAAAGCCCGCCAGGTCCCCCACCACGCCGCCCCCCAGGGCCACCACGCAGTCGGTGCGGGTGAGGCCGAACTGGGCGAAGCTGCTCCACAGACGGGCCAGCTGCTTGGAGCACTTGCTCTGCTCCCCGGCGGGGACCACAAAGGTCTCCACCTGGAACCCGGCCCGGGCCAGGCTGTGGGCCACCGTCTCGCCGTACAGCGGGGCCACGTGGGAGTCGGTGACCAGGGCCACCTTCCGGGCCTGGGGGACCACCGAGCAGATGTAGCCCCCGGCCTGGGGGAGCAGGCCGGGCCTTATGAGAATGTCATACTCCCGTCCGGGGAGGGGGACTGTGAGGGTTCGCATGGGGGATCTCTCCTCTCAGAGTTTGTCGATGGCCTGGGCCAGAGTGTCCAAAAAGGCCTCCTCGCCCCAGGTGTTGAGCTTGAAGAACATGGCCTGACTGCCGCCGGCGGTGATGGCGGTCAGGCGCAGCTGGTCGCCCTGTCCCGTGAGGGTCATACACAGGGCCACCCGGTTGCCGCCGGTGTAGCTGTACCGCTCGTACATACGCACGGCGCAGCGGACGTCGCCCATAGTGTACACCGTGCCGTCCTCGTAGGAGGCGGACATGCTGCCGTTTAAGATGGCTTGGTCCAAGGTGCGGAGGACTTGGTCAAAGTTTCCTGTGAGGGTGCGCTCTAGCATGGCCATAGTTCATACTCCTCTCTTGTTTTATGTTAGGTGAGGGTTTTGCCCATCAGCTCCACCAGGGGCACCACCTTGTCCATGAGGCGGCGGAACTTCTCGGGGGTCAGGGACTGCTGGCCGTCGCACTTGGCACAGGCGGGGTTGTTGTGCACCTCGATCATCAAACCGTCGGCCCCCACAGCGGCGGCGGCCATGGCCAGGGGCTCCACCATCCAGTACATCCCGGCGGCGTGGGAGGGGTCCACCACGATGGGCAGGTGGCTCATGCGGCGGATGGCGGGAATGGCGGACAGGTCCAGGGTGTTGCGGGTGAAGGTCTCGAAGGTGCGCACCCCTCGCTCGCACAAAATCACGTTTTCATTGCCGGCGGCCATGATGTACTCCGCCGACATGATCCACTCCTCATAGGTGTTGGCCAGGCCTCGCTTGAGCAAAATGGGCTTGGACATCTTGCCCACCTCTTTGAGCAGGTCGAAGTTCTGCATGTTCCGGGCGCCAATCTGCACCATGTCCACCTTTTCCTCGAAGAGCTCGCAGTATTTGGGGCTCATCAGCTCGGTGACGATGGGAAGCCCGGTCTCTGCCTTGGCTTCCAGCAGCAAATCCAGGCCGGGAGTGCCCATGCCCTGGAAGGCGTAGGGGGAGGTGCGGGGCTTGAAAGCGCCGCCCCGCAGCAGGGAGGCCCCGGAGGCCTTCACCGACTGGGCCACGTCAATGATCTGCTCCCGGCTCTCCACCGAGCAGGGCCCGGCGATGACGGTGAATCCACCGCCTCCGATGACGGCGTTGCCAATGCGCACGGCGCTGTCCTCGGGGTGGAACTTCCGGTTGGCCTTCTTGTATGGCTCCTGGACCCGCATCACCCGGTCCACGTCCTGGTGGATGGTGAGTTTGTCCTGGTCAATTTGGGAGGTGTCTCCCACCAGGCCCAGAATGGAGCAGCCCACGCCCTTGGTGATGCTCACCCGCACTTCCGGGTGGTCTGTCTCCAGCTGGTGGGCCAGAGCCTGGATGGTATCTTGTGTGGCAGAGGGCTTCATCACGATAACCATACGTTGTTCATCCTTTCTACTTGTCTCAGCGGCTGGGAAGAGGTCCCCGGTATGCAAAAACGCCCATTGACTGCCAATGCGTCAATGAGCGTCCCATTCCGGTATGTCAGCAGTTGCCCCCACGGGTGTGGGTGCCAAACGCCTCACTCATATGCCACATTGCTCCACGACAAATTTGCCGTACCCGGTAAATCGAGTAAAGCCATAATAAGCCATGAAGTTGTGGGCAGACAGACGGGCCATTGCTGTAAACCTCGTTTCATTCAAGTGAGGCCATTATAGACCACACAGCCAGAAAATGCAAGCCTTTTTTTCTGGTGCGCTAAAGTGAGAAAGATGCAGGGCATTGACAAGGGGGTGGAACCAGGAATAGGATAGCAGCAAAGACCACAGGAGGGAGCACCAACATGGAACATCGCGTAGAATTGCTGGCAGTGGGCACCGAGCTGCTGCTGGGCAACATTTTAAATACCAACGCCCGGGATTTAAGCCAGCTCTTATCTGGGCTGGGCCTCAACGTCTACCACCACACGGTGGTGGGGGACAACCCCGCCCGCCTGACCCAGGCGGTGGAGATTGCCAAGGGCCGGGCAGACATCCTCATCACCACCGGGGGGCTGGGGCCCACCTGCGACGACTTGACCAAAAAGGTGGTGGCGGGGGCCTTTGGACTCCCACTGGAGTTCCACCCCGAGTGTGAGCAGAGCATCCGGGACTACTTTGCCAAGTCCGGGCGCACCATGACAGCCAACAACCTCCAGCAGGCCTATCTGCCAAAGGGGTGCACGGTGCTGGAAAACCGCTGGGGCACCGCCCCGGGCTGTGCCTTCTGCGTGGATGGCGTGCATGTGGTGATGCTCCCCGGCCCGCCCCGGGAGTGTCTGCCCATGTTCCGGGAGGAGGTGACCCCGTATCTGGCCCAGCTCACCCAGGGGGTCATTCACTCCCGCACCCTGCGCATTTTTGGCCTGGGGGAGTCGGGGGTGGAGCAGCTGCTCCGGGACAAGATGAACACCCTGACAAATCCCACCCTGGCCCCCTACGCCAAGGAGGGAGAGGTGGAGCTGCGCATCACCGCCAAGGCGGGGAGCGTGGAGGAAGCCAAAGAGATGATCACCCCGGTGGAGCAAGAGGTCCGGGACATCCTGGGGGACCAGGTCTACGGGGCGAATGTGACTTCCCTGGAGGAAGTGGTGGTGCCCATGCTGGCCAAACAGGGCCTGACCCTGGGTACTGCCGAGAGCTGCACCGGGGGCCTCATTGCCAAGCGGGTCACCGACGTGCCCGGGGCCTCGGCGGTGCTCCAGGGCAGCGTGGTGAGCTACACCAACCAGGTGAAGACAAACGTGCTGGGGGTGTCCCAGGAGGTGCTGGACGCCCAGGGGGCGGTGTGCGCCGAGGTGGCCCGACAGATGGCCCAGGGGGCCCGGAAGGTGCTGGGCTGTGACCTGGCGGTGTCCACCACCGGAGTGGCGGGCCCGGACAGCGACGACCGGGGCAACCCGGTGGGGCTGGTGTATGTGGCGCTGGCCACACCCGAGGGCTGTGAGGCGGTGGAGCTGCACCTGGGTGGCGCTGCCCAGCGCCGGGACCGGGTGCGGACCCTGGCGGCCAATCATGCCCTGGATTTGGTGCGGAAATACTGCCTAAAAATGAATAATGAAGAATGAATAATGAAGAATTGTGGTGTGCCGCGTAGCGGCACGGATTGGAATGGAAAAGGCCCGGCGCCGGGCATTTTGCGAAATAAGAAAAAATGAAGATATACCCGGATAGGTACATCTCCATGGGGCCCCGCAAGGCGGGGCGGCGCGGGTGCGCCGTACAAGTGTTTTCGACTGGGGCGAAAACCTTGGCGCAGCCGGAATTGACTTCCGGCGAGCATAGAAAAAACTCACGGATACCAAAAAAGAAGGTCTGACCAGAGGTCAGGCCTTCTTTTTTGGAGCGAGTGACGAGGCTCGAACTCGCTACCTCCACCTTGGCAAGGTGGCGCTCTACCAGATGAGCTACACTCGCAATGACAAAGGAGATGATACCAGAGGGAAGAGAATTTGTCAAGGGGGGAAATGAAAAAAGTGTGGAGCATGTCGGCCTTGTAGCAACTCCTTAAGTGACCCTTATTATATCTTTGTTGAATTTAAGTGTTTAGAAATAAAAAGTGAGGTAATATCTATATCTGTTGCTAAATATTCGAGCGTAGCATATCTATATTTGCTAGTTATCAGCTAATCTATTACATTGTCTTGGGTGGTTCTATTTTGATCATATATCATCCATTCATGAGTGAATTTAGTCATTAAATTTTTATAACTATATGTAGAATCGCATATAATGAAGACAAATAAGTTTAACAGTATAGGAATTACTATAACTATACCAATCCAAAAATTAAATGATTTTATTACGAAAGGAATGTAATTGATATAAAAAATACAACTGGTTGCAATGCCTAGTAAAAACATTTCATGATTGACGAGCCATGCCAATAGCTTATAAGAAGGTATTTGATTTTCCGTTACTGTACTAGTACCGATTTCAAACTGCATATTCTTTGTTGCAAAAAGCTTCAGAAATGAATTGATATGAGCACTAGCTAATCTATAATAAGAAATTCGAGCTGAAAATGGAATTATCAAAAGAAATGGCACTAAACACACACAACTACTAACTATATTAAGCTCTACCGTTAATGCTACCCCAAGAACAGCTAATACGGCCGTAAATGAAAATGTCAATAAAGCATTTCGCGTTGTATCATAAAACGATAATTTTTGAATCAACTTATCATATTCTTTCTCTGATATTGTGCACATTGGTATAAGAATTCCCCTTTCATAGCTATCTTTATCGTTAATAGTAACATGTAAGTGGGCTTTTGTAAACATGTAGTATACCTTAATATCCAAGTTAAATTCTGAATTGCCTATTCTATTATAGTTTCCATCTTAGTCAGCACTTGCTGGATTAGTAGCATCAGCTCAGTTCCTTCCGGTGTCACACACTGCGTGGTGGCACCCAAAGAAACCAAAAAATGTGATTGGTGCCACTATAGGAAGTATTAACACTCCCGGCGGCGGCAACGCCGCACACCAGGGTGAGGCCCTGGAAACAGAGGCACAGACTCACAGAGAAGGGGCGCTTTCCATAGACTTGCCAGGCTATCTATGTGACCCCACCGGGGCCAGGGCCGACGGTGGGATTGACGCAGTTCCAGCCTCGTACCCCAGGGGGGTACTTAGGGGGGAACGCCCTAAGCGGGTTTTGGTTTCTTTTGCCCGCTCAAAAGAAACCCCCAGCGGGAAGCGTCCCCACCAGGCTGGCAAGCCTGAACTAGGCCTTTTAGAAGAACAACCCCTTGTCAGCCTTGCGGCTGACAGCTCCCTTTACACAAGGGAGCCGATGGAGGAGGGCGAGTTCACCAAGACAAGAAAAATGGAGACTTACCCGAACAGGTACGTCTCCATGGGGCCCCGCAAGGCGGGGCGGCGCAGGTGCGCCGTACAAGTGTTTTCGCCTGAGGCGAAAACCTTGGCGCAGCCGGAATTGACTTCCGGCGAGCATTGAAATAACTTACGGATACCAAAAAAGAAGGCCTGACTTACGTCAGACCTTCTTTTTTGGAGCGAGTGACGAGGCTCGAACCCGCTTCCGTACCCACAAAAGCCCATGGCTTTTGCGGGGCCCCCAACCTCAGATTTCAAGTTAAGGTGGAGGTAGCGAGTTCGCTAAGACAAGAAAAAATGGAGATATACCCAGATAGGCATATCTCCATACTATGGAGCGAGTGACGAGGCTCGAACTCGCTACCTCCACCTTGGCAAGGTGGCGCTCTACCAGATGAGCTACACTCGCGACAACAAAAGGGATGATACCAGATATCATCCCTTTTGTCAACACAAAATTCAAAGTTTCTCGAAAAAACTTTTCCTTATTCCTCCCTGTTTTCCCGACAGGCGGGATAGAGAGAGGTGGACCAGGTGTAGCCCTGATCGGTCATCTGCTGGTCGGTGTACAGCTTCAGGGGCTGGTCCGGGTGGAGGGACTGGGCCAACAGGTGGCGATAGCCGTGGTCGGTGGCCACAATGAGCCATAGGGTGCGGATGGAGTTCTGAGAGCCCAAAACCATGGTGTACTCCATCCCCACCTCTTGCAGCAGGGCCTCCAGGCCCAGCAGCAGCCCCTGGTCGCTGGCCGGCTTGCCGGACAGGGCGTCCAGGGCGGTGAGGGAGCCGGTGGTGGAGGGAGCGGCCACGCTCTGGACCAGGCCGGTGAGCTGTTCCAGGGTGTAGGGGGTCTGGGCGGACTCCTCCAGCAACTGGCCCGCCAGAGTCTCCAGAGATTTGGCGTATTCCTCCAGGTCAATCTGGGTGTCCGGCCAGGTGAGGGTCAGCTCCACAATGCGCTGGGCCCCGGATTCGGGATAGAGAGAAGCGGAGATTTTGGGAGGCTCCAGAGCGGTCTGGGGGTTGCTGTAAAAGGCCAGCCAGAACAGGGATTCCACGGCGGCGGCGTCCCCGGAGAAGTAGCTTACCCGGGAGATGCTCTGGGACTGCCGGGTGGAGATGACCCGGGTCAGTTCGCCCCGTAGCCCGGAAAGGCCCGCCACAGACTGAATGGAGGACACCACCTGGGCGGAGCGGGAGTAGACAATACGCACATCCACCTCATAGTAGGTGAGAATGCGGGTGCTGTCATATTTCATGGAGCGCACCGAGAATACCCCCAGGGGGTCCTCGGTCATGACCTCGTTGCAGGCGCGCTCCAAGTCCGACTCCACGTCCCCGGCGTAGTTGTACAGCCGCAGGGTGCCGCTGGTGGAATGCTGATTGACGAAGTAGAGCAGGGCGTTGACCAGGCCCTGATAGTTCTCCACCCGCAGGATGGAGGAGTCGTCCGTCACCGAGTAGTCCAGGTGGGTGGCGGAGGAGACGTAGCTGCGCTCCAGCATGGCGGTGCAGCCGGACAGGGTGAGGGCGGTGGCAAGGCCCAGGGCCAGCAGTCGTACTTTCATGAGTCTCCCTCCTTTGCCCCAGGTGGGGCGGCTTAGAGTCCGTCGGAGTGATACACCTGGAAGCCCTCGCCCAGCACCTCGTGGGCGTCGCAGACGATGAGGAAGGCGTTGGGGTCCAGGCCCTTCACGGCGGACTTGATGGTGGCGATTTCCCGCTGCTTGAAGGCGCACAGGAGCACCTGCTTTTCCGCCCCGGTGTAGGCGCCCTGGCCGTGGAGGATGGTGACACCCTTGTCCAGGTCCTCCACCAGGGTGCGGCGGATTTCCTCGTTGTGGTCGCTGATGATGTAGGCCACCTTGGCGGTGTCCATGCCGTAGAGCACGCCGTCCAGGGCCAGGGTGGAGATGTACAGGGCCACCAGGCCGTAGAGAGCGGTGTTGATGGTCTGGAAGGACAGGGCCACGGACACCACTACGATCAGGTCCACGGCCAGCAGCAGCTTGCCCATGGGCAGCCACTTGAATACCAGCTTGAGAAGCCGGGCGGCCAGGTCGGTGCCGCCGGTGGTGGCGCCCTGCTGGAACACAAAGCCCAGGGACAGGCCCATGAGCAGGCCGCCGAAGATACAGGCCAGCAGAGGCTCCATGGGCTGCCAGTCATACAGGGGGGTGAGAATGTCAATGAATACCGAGGAGATAAACATGGCGTACAGAGACAGCACCAGCAGCCGCCCGCCAATGAACCTCCAGCCCAGGATAAACAGGGGGATGTTGAGCACGATCACCGTCATACCCACAGGGCAGGCGGGGATGAAGTGGTTGATGATCTGAGCCACGCCGGTGATGCCGCCGAAGGCAATGTTGTTGGGGGCAAAGCACCACACAAAGCCCAGCGCGTAGATGGCGGAGGCGAAGGTGATGACCAGAATGGCCCACAGATTTTTCTTTACATTCATAGCTTCTCCTTGTTACAGCAGAGACAGCTGCGTCTCGCCACGGTCCTCTTCCTTTAGCAGTGCACCGGCAATGGGCAGGGAGCGGGCCCGGTACCGGGGGGCGTTGACAATGGTGGTTTCGCTCAGGGGCTTGGCCCACTCCACCTTGTACTTGGGTTTCAGGGTCATGATGTTCACACCCTGGGTGGAGCGGGTGGACTTGGGGGTGAGGGAGGCGGTGTGGAACACCACGCAGCGCCCCTCGGTGGAGCATACCGCCATTTCGGTGTCCTCGCTGAGTACCAGGGCGGACACCAGGGGAGACTTGTCCGAGTAGGCGGTGGTAAGCTTTTTCCGCCGGGTCTGGGTCTGGTAGGCCCCCAGCTCCACCCGGGCGGCCTTGCCGTTTTCAAAGAAGAAGAGCAGGTGGGCGGAGTAGTCGCCGGGACAGCAGGCCCACACCACCTTTTCCTCTGGGTCCATGCCCAGCTTGGTGGGCAGGTAGTCGCCCAGAATGCTGGCCTTGGAGTCGTCGAAGTCGGACAGGCGGGTCTTGTAGCACTGCTGGCGGTCGGTGAACACCAGCAGCTCGTCCCGGTTGCTCCCCTCCCAGTGCAGGTAGGGGCCGTCCCCCTCCTTGTACTTCTGCTCTCCGCTCATGCGCAGCGACTGGGGGGTGATCTTTTTAAAATACCCCTCCTGGGAGAGAAAGACGTGGACGGGGTAGTCCGGGGCCTCCTGGGCGGCGGCCTTTTCGGCGGAGAGGTTCTCGTACTCGTAGATGATCTCGGTGCGCCGGGGGGTGTCGTACTTCTTCTTCACCTGTTGCAGCTCGGTGATGATGACCTTCTGAATCCGCTTGGGGGAGTTCATCAGGTCGCGCAAGTCCGCAATCTCCTCTTCCAGGGTGGAGACCTCCTCCACCCGCTTGAGGATGTACTCTTTGTTGATGTTGCGCAGCCGGATGTCCGCCACGTACTCGGCCTGAATCTGGTCGATGCCGAACCCAATCATCAGGTTGGGCACCACCTCCGCCTCCTCCTCCGTCTCCCGGATGATGGCGATGGCCTTGTCAATGTCCAGCAGAATCTGCTTCAAACCCCGGAGCAGGTGCAGCTTGTCCTCTTTCTTCTTGCAGATGTGGTAGGTGCGGCGGCGCACGCAGTCCATCCGCCACGCCGTCCACTCGTCCAGAATCTCGCCCACTCCCATCACCCGGGGCATGCCCGCAATGAGGATGTTGAAGTTGCAGGAGAAGCTGTCTTGCAGGGGGGTGAGGGAGAAGAGCTTGGCCATGAGCTTGTCCGGGTCGGTGCCACGCTTGAGGTCAATGGCGATTTTCAGGCCGTCCAGACCCGTCTCGTCTCGCATGTCCGAAATTTCCCGGATTTTCCCCGCCTTGATGAGCTCCGCCACCTTGTCAATGATGGCCTCCACGGTGGTGGAATAGGGGATTTCGGTGACCTCAATGAGGTTTTCACTCTTGGAATAGCTCCACTTGGCCCGCAGCTTCACGCTGCCCCGGCCGGTGCGGTAGATGTCCTCCAGGGCCTTCTGGTCGTAGAGCAGCTGGCCCCCGGTGGAGAAGTCCGGGGCCTTCAAAATGGCCAGCAGGTCCGCCTCCGGGTTCTTCATCCGGGCGATGGCGGCCTCGCACACCTCGCCCAGGTTGAATCCGCACAGGTTGGAGGCCATGCCCACGGCGATGCCCTGGTTGGCTGCCACCAGCACGTTGGGGAAGGTGGTGGGCAGCAGGGTGGGCTCTTGGAGCTTGCCGTCGTAGTTGGGCACAAAGTCCACGGCGTCCTGGTCAATGTCCCGGAACAGCTCCTGGCAGATGGCATCCAGCCGCACCTCGGTGTATCGGGAGGCGGCCCAGGCCATGTCCCGGGAGTACACCTTGCCGAAGTTACCCTTGGAGTCCACCAGGGGGTGGAGCAGGGCCCCGTAGCCCCGGGACAGGCGCACCATGGTGTCGTAGATGGCGGCATCGCCGTGGGGATTGAGCTTCATGGTGGCGCCCACCACGTTGGCGCTCTTGGTGCGGGGGCCCGAGAGCAGCTTCATCTGGTACATGGTGTACAGCAGCTTGCGGTGGCTGGGCTTGAAGCCGTCGATTTCCGGGATGGCCCGGGAGACGATCACCGACATGGCGTAGGGCATGTAGTTCAGCTCCAGGGTCTGGGTGATGGGCTGCTCCAGCACCTGGGCGTGGAGTCCCATGACGTTGGGGTTTGTCTTCTTCTTTGCCCCCTCTGCGGGGGACTTCTTCTTAGCCATTTGATTCCGTCCTTTTATGAAATGTCTGCCATGTCTAAATATTTGTAGCCGTTTTCCGCAATGTGATCTTTGCGGCCCTGGAGGTTGTCCCCCAGCAGCAGGTCGAAGACCTGGGCGGTGCGCTCCACGTCCTCGGGCATGACCTTGATGAGCCGCCGGGTGTCCGGGCTCATGGTGGTCAGCCACATCATGTCCGGCTCGTTCTCACCAAGACCCTTGGACCGCTGCAAGTCGTACTTCTTCTTCTCAACGTCCAGCTGCTGGCAGATCTCTGCCTTCTCCCGGTCGGAGTAGGCAAACCAGGTCTTCTCTTTACAGGTGATCTCGTACAGGGGGGACTCGGCGATGAACACGTATCCCTCTTGGATGAGGGTGGGGGTGAGGCGGTAGAGCATGGTGAGGATGAGGGTGCGAATCTGGAAGCCGTCCACGTCGCCATCGGTACAGATGATGATCTTGTTCCACCGCAGGGCGGACAGGTCGAAGGCGGACAGGTCCTTGACGTGCTTGTCCTTGACCTCCACGCCGCAGCCCATGACCTTCAAAAGGTCGGTGATGATCTCACTTTTGAAGATTTTGGCGTAATCGGCCTTCAAACAGTTGAGAATCTTACCACGAACGGGCATGATGCCCTGGAACTCGGCGTCTCGGCTGAGCTTACAGGCGCCCAGAGCGGAGTCGCCCTCCACGATATACAATTCCCGGCGGGACACGTCCTTGGTGCGGCAGTCCACGAACTTCTGCACCCGGTTGGAGATGTCCACCGAGCCGGACAGCTTCTTTTTGATGCCCAGACGGGTCTTTTCGGCGGTCTCCCGGGAGCGCTTGTTGATGAGCACCTGTCCGGCGATCTTCTCGGCGTCAAAGGGGTTCTCGATGAAGTAGACCTCCAGCTGAGCGCGGAGGAACTCGGTCATGGCCTCCTGGACGAACTTGTTGGTGATGGCCTTTTTGGTCTGGTTTTCGTAGCTGGTCTGGGTGGAGAAGTTGTTGCTCACCAGCACCAGGCAGTCCTGAATGTCCGCCCAGGTGATCTTAGACTCGCTCTTTTGGTACTTGCCGTTTTGCTTGAGCCAGGAATCAATGGCGGAGACAAAGGCGGAGCGCATGGCCTTTTCCGGAGCGCCGCCGTACTCCAGCCAGGAGGAGTTGTGGTAGTGCTCCACCAGATTCACCGTGTTGGAGAAGCAGAAGGACACGGACAGCTTTACCTTATAATCTGCTTTGTCCGCCCGGTCCCGGCCCTTTCGCTCGGTCTGCCAGAACACCGGGGGGGTGAGGGACTGGTCGCCCACCAGCTCGGTGACGTAGTCGATGATGCCGTTTTCGTACTTGAAGTCGGTGGTCTCAAACCGGTTGGCCCCAATCTGGTTGCGCAGCCGGAAAGTGACCGGGGCGTTGACCACCGCCTGACGCTTCAAGGTGTCGGTGTAGTACTCCAGGGGGATGTCGATGTCGGTGAACACGTCCAGGTCGGGCAGCCACCGGAACTTAGAGCCGGTCTTTTTTCGGTCGGCGGGCTCTTTGATCATCTCGCCCACCAGTTCACCCCGCTCAAAGTGGAGGGTGTACTTAAAGCCGTCCCGGTAGATGGTGGCGTCAAAGTAGCGGGAGGCGTACTGGGTGGCGCAGGAGCCCAGGCCGTTGAGGCCCAGGGAGTACTCGTAGTTGTCCCCGTCCCCGTTTTTGTACTTGCCGCCGGCGTACAGCTCGCAGAACACCAGCTCCCAGTTGTACTTGCCCTCCGCCTCGTTCCAGTCCACGGGGCAGCCCCGGCCGAAGTCCTCCACCTCAATGGAGTGGTCCTGGTAGCGGGTGACAATGATCTGGCTGCCGTGGCCCTCTCGTGCCTCGTCGATGGCGTTGGAGAGAATCTCGAACACGGCGTGCTGGCAGCCGTCCAGTCCGTCGGAGCCGAAGATGACTCCGGGGCGCTTGCGCACCCGGTCCGGACCCTTCAGGGAAGATATGGATTGGTTGTCATATGTTGTCTTTACACTGGCTTTTGCCATAGTTGCACCTACTTTTGTATGAGCATATCATTTCATTTTAATTATAGCGCAAGGTTTGGCCCCCGTCAAGGAAGCGGCTTTGCCGCTTCCACTTCTTCACTTTTCACTCTTCACTGGTTCGCGCGTAGGAGTGCAAACAAAACCGCCGCAGCGCTGTGGCTGCGGCGGTTGGAAATGCGTGCATGTTACCGATTTGCTTAGGGGAGGGGATACTGGGCCAGGTACTCCTGGTACAGCTCTTTAAATTCGGGGTCGCTGCGCAGGTCACCCAGGTACTGGTGGGTGTCGTAGCTGTCGTGGTGCAGCTCGATGATGGCGGCGGCCACGTTGGAGCAGTGGTCGGAGATGCGGGCGCAGTCGCCCAGCACGTCGGTGAAGAGCATACCCTGCTCCACACGGCAGGCCCCGTCCTGGAGACGCTTGATGTGGCGGGCCTTCATGTTGGAGCACAGGTGGTCCACCACCTGCTCCATGGGCTCCACCTTCCGGGCCCGCTTGCTGTCGTCGTCGGCGAAGCTCTTGGCGGTCTCCTTGGTGACGGCGGTGACGGCCTTGGCCAGCACCTGCAGCTCCTCCTTGGCGTCCCCGGAGAGCTGATTGTGCTTGTTGTGCATCCGCTGGGCGGAGATCTGGATGCTCTTGGCGTGGTCGCTGATGCGCTCCAGATCGCTGATGGAGTGCAGCAGCAGGGACACGGCGCGGCTGTCATCCACAGACAGGGTCTTGGTGGACAGTTTTACCAGGTAGGAGCCAATCTGGTCCTCGTACTGGTCCAGCTGATCCTCCACCTCGCACACCAGCTTGGCGTCCTCCTCGTTGTAGGAGGTGATGAGGCCCAGGGCACGCTGGACGGAGGTGCTGGCCAGGTTGGCCATGCCGATGGCCAGCTTGTTGCACTGCTCCAGAGCGATGGGAGGAGTGACCAGCAGGCGCTCGTCCAACAGCATGACCTCGGGCTCCTTGGCCTCTTCCTTGATGGTGGCGCAGGCCAGCTTCACCAGCAGCTTGTTGAAGGGCAGCAGGGCCAGGGTGCACACCACGTTGAACACCGTGTGGACCACGGCGATATAGAACTCGTTGATGCTGTCGTTGAGGAAGGGCATGGGGATGAAGACTTGCAGGATAAAGAACAAAATGAGGAAGGTAATGGTACCAATGACGTTGAAATACAGATGAATGAGGGCAGCCCGACGGGCGTTCTTGTTGGCGCCCACCGAGGAGAGCATGGCGGTGACGGTGGTGCCGATGTTCTGGCCCAGGATGATGGGGATGGCGGAGCCAAAGGTCACCACACCCGTGGAGGCCAGGGCCTGCAGGATACCCACAGAGGCAGAGGAGGACTGGATGATGGCGGTGAGAGCCGCGCCAGCCAGCACGCCCAGGATGGGGTTGGAGAACATCAGCAGGATGTTGGTGAACTCAGGTACGTCCTTCAGACCGGCCACAGCCCCGGACATGGTGTCCATGCCGAACATGAGGGTGGCAAAGCCCAGCAGAATGGCGCCGATGTCCCGCTTGCGGTTGTCCTTGAGGAATACATACAGCACCACGCCGATGACGGCCAGAATGGGGGAGAAGGAGGTGGGCTTGAGCAGCTGGATAAAGAAGCTGTCGCCCTGAATGCCGGACAGAGACAGAATCCAGGCCGTCACCGTGGTGCCCACGTTGGCACCCATGATGATACCCACGGCCTGATTGAGCTTCATCACACCGGAGTTGACGAAGCCCACCACCATCACCGTGGTGGCAGAGGAGGACTGAATGATGGCGGTGACCACCAGGCCCAGGAAGAAGCCTTTGATGGGGCTGGAGGTGAGCCGCTCCAGGATGGTTTTGAGCTTGTTGCCCGCTGCTCGCTCCAGTCCATCGCCCATAATGGACATACCAAAGAGGAACAGGGACAGGCCGCCCAACATCGTCAGGACGTCGAATAAATCCATAGTCGCATACCTCAATCTTTTTCTTCAAATTTGGACATAACTGGTCATAGTATAACATACACGTAAACGGAGTGTAAAGAGTGTGTGTCCCAAAAATCTGATACCAGAGCCGCCACTCCTTTCCGTATTATAACCACACCGCCAGCAGAGGAATAATTTTTAATCACTCAAAGAAGTCCCAGGACTTCTTTGAGTGGGGGATTGCATGGCGGATGGGGCTCGATTTCTTGCGAAAAAGTCACCCCGTCCGCCATGAGAGGTGTCATTTCCGATGCACATGTCCCCGGAAATGACGAGATTTCAATGGATTCCGCCACCTGCAGGTGACGGAACTCTGCGAGGCTCCATATTAGGAGAGTTTTTCCGGTCTGGAATAATTTTTATGTATTTCGCTTAAACTGGGAGAGAATCTGGAACAAAAAACCAAAGGAGGATGCCCTATGACGGTGGGAAGAAAACGGGGGAGGAATGTGAGGCTGGAGGAGCGCCGGTGCCTGATGGAGGGGGTGGCCCAGACCCGGGTGCAGCTCAACCAGGCCTATGCCCAGTTCAATTTGCACTCGGACCCGGACCTGGTGGACGCCTGCGTGTATGAGATCAACGCCCTGCGCAGCCGCTACTCCTACCTGGTGCGCCAGGTCAAGCGCCTGGACGCCGCCGACGAGGGGCTGCGATGAGCTGGGGGCTGTGGCTGGGGGTGGCCCTGGGGGCGCTGATGCTGCTGGCGATCTTCCGCCGCCCCCTGCGCCTGCTGGGGAAGCTGGCGGTGCGGTGGGGGGTGGCCATGGCGGTGCTGTGGGGCCTCCAGGGCATCGGGCCCAGCCTGGGGGTGTACCTGGGCTTCAACGCCCTCAACGGCCTGGTGCTGGGGGTGCTGGGAGTTCCAGGATTTGGGCTTCTCATGTTGACACAGTGGGTGTTCCGCTGAGGGGGGCGGGAAAATATCTACAAAATGTCGGTGGAATCGCTGGGAAAGGTGTGGTAGAATAAGGGGCACGGTGGGCGGCCCAGCGCTGCCCCCAGAGACTCCAGATGAGAAAGGCGGGTGGTTTCGGTGCGAAGACGAAACCGCATGGGATATAGAGGATATCAGGGACGGGGCGGCGGCGCCAGCACCTTCCTGAAACTGATCGTGTGTATTTTGGCCATCCTGGTGGTGGGCGGCGGCGGATACCTGCTGGCGTTGAACAACGGCGGGGCGCTGCCCAGCTGGCTGCCCCAGGGTCAGACCACGGACACCCCCCAGACCCCGGCCTCCGACACTCCCACCCAGGAGCCGGACCCCTCCGATTC
>NZ_NFKG01000025.1:0-31335 GCF_002160275.1 Pseudoflavonifractor sp. An187
ATCTTGATCTTTTCTTCTACACCTAACTTTTGCTTCCTTGGCATGACAATGCTCCCTCCATGATTGACAGTGTTTTATTTCACTGTCTCTCATAGAGGGAGCATATCACAGGTGCTTCCTCCGGGCTCTTGTCTTATTTCGGCTGTCTGCCTAGGGCTTTATTCGCCTTAGCTGCGGCGCTTGCGCACCACGGTGACGGCACCAAGGGCCATCACAGCGGCGGCCAGAGCGGCCACATACAGCATCAGCTGAGCGGAGTCGCCAGTCTGAGCAGGCTTCTCAGCGGGCTTCTCGGTGGCCTGAGGCTGATCGGTGCTCTCGGGCTTATCCGTGACCTCAGGCTTGTCGGTGGTCTCGGGAGCGCCACCGGCGGTGAGGCCGTCCATGGCGCTCTGGAGAGCGGCCACAGCGTCGTCCACAACCTTCTGATCGTCCTCGGACAGAGCGGCGTTGGCCATCACGTCCTGAGCGGCAGCCAGAGCGGTGCGGAAGGTGGCCACGGACTCGGCGGTGTAACCGGTGAGGTCGATGCCCTCGGCCTTGCCGATGAGGTCTTCCAGGATGGACTTGTCCGCCTTGAAGCGCTGGGCCAGGATGGCATTGAGCAGAGCCTCGGTGGCGCTGTCCACGTCCTCCTGCATGGCGTCGCCGTCACCGGCCACGTCCTGGGCAGCCTTCAGAGCGTCCACCAGCTGCTGCCAGTTGGTCTCCACATACTTGTCGGCCTCGTCCATCATGGCCTCGGCACGGTCGATGACCAGGTTCAGCATGGTCTTGTCGCCCTGCGTCAGGCCCAGACCCCAGATGCCCTCCAGCAGGTTGTCCCAAGCGGCGTTGACCTCGTCCTGGGTAGCCTCCTTGTCGGCCATCACATCCTTGGCCTCGGCGAGGGCCTTCTCGAAGGCGGCCTTGGCGGTGTCGGTGACGCCCTCGGTGGACAGGGTCTCGGCATAGGCGATGGTCTTCTCCAGCAACTCCTTGTTCACATCGCTGGGCTCGGGGGTGGGCTCAGGAGTGGGCTCGGGAGTGGGTTCGGGAGTAGGCTCGGGCTCCTCGCCGCCCACGGCGGTGATGAGGATGTAGCTGACCAGCACGTCATAGTTGGAGTCGCCGGTCTTCTCGGGGGCCAGGGTCAGGGTGACGGTGCCATCCGCAGCCACTTCCACGTTCTCCATGGTCACATAGGCAGGAGTGGCGGTGCACAGCTCCACGCCGTTGAGGGTGGCCAGGTTGGTCTCGCCCTGGTTGAGGGTGATGGTGGTGGGACGGGTGGTGCTCCACTGGGTCCAGGGATCCTGATAGCCCACATACACGTTGTAGGTGCCAGCCTTCAGGCCGTCGAACTGATAGCTCAGGGACTTGCCGGTGGCCTCCTTGGTCATGTGGCGCAGGGTGTCGTAAGCGGAACCGGTGTTGCCGTTGTCGGTGCCGGTGTTCTCGCCGTTGAGGTAGCCCCAGCCGTTCTCGGCGGTGTAGGCCACGTCGGCGTCAGCATTGCGGATGGTGTCCTGGTTGGCGTCCACCAGAATCTGACCCAGAGAGGTGAAGCTGGTGGCGCCGGAGTCCACGAAGTAGACCACGTCGTCGGGCACCACAGCCATGGTGTGCTTCACAGTCTGGCCATTGGCCAGGGAGCCGGAAATCTCATAGGTGCCCACCTGGTCCAGGTTCAGGTTGTCCAGGTTCCAGGTCACGTTCATGTCGAAGGGCTCGCCGCCGTTGACGGACACGGAGATGGCGTCGGGCAGGGTGGGCTTCTCACCCAGGTAGGTGTAGGCGGGCAGGTCCTCCACCACTTCCACCTCGGTGGTGGTGGTGTAGGTCAGCTTGCCGAAGTCATACCACAGGGCCACGTCCTCACGGGCCAGGTTGGTCTCGTCGTCGGCCTTCAGGGCCTCGGTGTCCAGAGCGCTGGAGTACAGACGCACGGAGCTGAAGTCGCTCATGGAAGTACGGCCGGTGTCGGGGCACATACCGATGCCCAGGTACAGGTCGGAGGGCTGGACCTCACCCACGTTGCTGCGGGTGCTGGACAGCTCGCCGTTGAGGTAGACGCTGATGGTGCCGCCGTTGCTGCCGTCATACACAGCAGCCACACGCAGCCACTGCTGCACCAGCTCGTTGTTCATGGGGAAGTTGGAGGCCTCTCCGTCGGGAGGAGTGGGCATCCAGTTGGAGCCGTTGTAGGTAAAGAAGTACAGGTTGCCGCCGGAGATACGGAAGGCAGCGGAGCTGTCGCCCTTACCCATAATCATGTTGAAGGAGGAACCGGAGGTGTCATAGACGTTGGGACGGATGACGGCCTCCATGGTGAAGCTGTTGGAGCCGCCGATGACCTCGTTCATGGCCTCCTTGGCGCCCTCGTTGTCCACCAGGAAGTGACCGCTCATGTAGGTGCCCTGCTCGGCATCCATACCCATGGACACGGTGTCATACTTCTCGGTGACGTCCACATCAAAGCCATTGGCGCTCTGATCGGACACCACAGCGTGGTAGTAGGGATCGGCCTTCATGGTCTCCAGGATCTCGACCTGCTCGTCCAGGTGAGCCTTGGCGTCAGCCAGTTGCTCCTTGAGGGCGTCAGACAGTCCGTTGTAGGAGTTGACCAGCTTGTTGACCTCGGCCTCCTGGTCCACAGAGGTGACCACCAGGGACTCGATGGCCTCCTTCAGCTCCTTGACGGCGGAGTCCTGATCCACCACGGAAGCGGTGCGGAAGGGAGCGGTGACGTCATACAGGTCGGCGTCCTTCACGGTGTAGGGCACCATGGTGTAGGAGTAGCTGTAGGTCTTGGAGGTGGGCAGAGTGTACTGACCCAGCACGTCGGGACCGCAGCTGGCGTTACCAGTGCCCTGGGAACGGTAGTTGATGGACAGGTAGGTCTCATTTTCGTAGGTCAGCTCATAGGGGTGACGGGCCTGAGTCAGGTCGTCGGCGGTGAAGTGCAGAGCCTGAGCCTCCACAGTGTCCTGGGCGGCAATGGCCATGGCGTAGTTGCTCTGGTCATTGGTGACGGTGAACCACTTCACCCCAGTCAGGGTGCCGGTGTCCTCGGTGTCCAGGTAGGGGAAGAACAGCTCGTTGACGGTGGAGGAGTACTCACCCACACGGGCGAAGGACTCACGGTCCCACATGGCCTCCACGGGGCCGTTGCCGTACCAGCTGACGTTCTCATAGCCCTCAGGCAGGACCATGGTGGTGCCGATGCGCATGAAGCGGCTGCGGCTGGTGCTGGTCTTGGTGGCGTCCACGGTGAGGTCCAGAGTGACAGCACCGGAGCCGTCCACGGTGTAGACCACGGTCTGAGACAGGCCGTTCATGTTGGGGAAGGTCTGGGTGAAGGCGATGGAGGTGAAGCCATTGGCCTGGATGACCTGGATGTCACCGGAGACCTGGGCGTCCTTGCCAGCATTCTGCCAGGCCCAGTCGAAGTTGCCGTTGTCGTTGTTGACAGGAGCGCGCCAGAAGTTGGGGACAGGGCCCTGGGTCAGCAGGGTCTCGCCGTTGTACTCATAGTTGGAGATGGCGCCGCTGGCCTTGTCGATGTTGAAGGAGAAGCCCTCACCGGTGATGGCGATGACGTCCTCAGCGGAGTCGTCCACCACCACTTCGTTGGCGGAGGGAGTCAGGGCCACCTGCTGTACGTTGGCAGGCACCTGGAACTGCTCATGGGCAACCTCGTGGCCAGCAGTGGCCCACAGGGTGTCGCTCTTGAGCTGCACGGAGATGTTCAGGTAGTACTCAGCGCCGTCCTTGGTCTCCTTGGGCATGTACTGAGCATAGGGGATGGTGATGGTCTGAGTGGTCTGGGGAGCCACATCGGCGTTGACGGTGCCCTCGCCGATGACGGTGCCGTTCTCCATCAGCTGCCACACCACATGGTACTCGTTGAGGTTGGTGAAGCCGTTCTCGTTCTTCACCTGCACCTGGCCGCTCATCAGATCGGCCTCAGAGGCGGTGAACCACAGGCTCTGATACTGGTACTTCACTTCCTCCAGCTCGGGCTGAGCCACACGGTCGGGAGTGACCAGACCGTTCTGGCAGAAGTTGCCGGAGTTGTTGCGCCAGTCGCCGGTGTCGCCGCCGTAGCCGAAGAACTTGCCGTCCAGGGCGTCACCATAGATTTCCTCGTTGTAGTAGGCATAATCCTGAGCATAGTAGTTGTAGGTGCCGTCTTCCTTCTCCTGGATGCTGCTCATCTCAGCCCACAGCAGGACGCGCTCGTCGTCCTTGCCGATGGCAGGAGTGGCGGAGTTCTGGGCACGGATCTCGTCCTGGGTCAGAGCCACGTTGTAGAAGCGGCCCATGGAGATCTCACCGGCGAACTGACGGCCGCTGTAATCGCTCTGGTAGCCCAGGCTCAGCAGGGCGCCGGAGGAGGAGATGGAGGTGGGGCCGGACTTGGAGCCGATCTCCTGGCCGTCCAGGTACACCTTCATGGTGCCGTTGTCATAGGTGGCAACCAGCTGGTGCCAGTTGTTCAAAAAGTCGTCGCCCAGCTTGGACTGCTCCACCACCAGGGAGTTCCAGCTGCCGTTGTAGACGAAGAACTCCAGGTTGTTGTCGCCGTTGAGCTTCAGAGCGAACTGCTTGTCGCCCTTGGCGGCGAAGACCTCGTTGGCCTTGAACTCGGTGGGCTTGAGAATCACTTCCACGGTGAAGGCCTTGCGGTCGCCGGACAGAGCGGCGTTGTAGGCCCCGTCGGTGTCCTCAAAGCCCACATAGCCGTTGACCAGGCTGGTGTCGGACAAAGCGCCCTCGCCGGGCTCCTTGTTGACGCTCTGGGCGCCGGCCACGCTGCCGGGATAGTCGGCCAGCTCATAGCTGGTGGGATACTGCACCACACGGGCCTGGTCCACCCAGTCCCAGATGAAGCCGCCCAGCATGTTGTCGCCGGAACGGATGGCGTCCCAGTACTCCTTGATGCTGCCCACGGCGTTGCCCATGGCGTGGTCGTACTCGCACATCACGTAGGGCATGTTGTTGCGGGCCTCACCCTGGATGGTGGACACGGAGGGATACATGTTGGAGCCCATGTCGGTGCCGTTGGCCTTGTTGGAGCTCTCGGAGTGCACCGGACGGGTGGGATCGTTGTCCTTGAAGTACCAGATCAGATCATAGAACATGTAGTCGGCATAGTTGGCGTTGCTCTTGTAGTAGTTCTCGTTGCCGGTGGACCAGGACACGATGGCGCTGACGTTCTTCAAACGGTTGAAGGTGGTGACCGTGCGGTCCATAGCCAGCTCCTTGAAGAGCACCTGCTTGCCCTCGTTGTTCATCAGCTGGTGGGACTCCAGGTTGGTCTCGGCCATCATGTACAGGCCGTACTTGTTGCACAGATAGTACAGATAGTCGTCGTTGGAGTAGTGAGAGGTACGGATGGCGTTGAGGTTGTACTGCTTCATCAGCTCAACGTCCTTCTCCATAACTTCCTTGCTCACGGCCTTGCCGTACACGGGGTCGGTGTCGTGGCGGTTGGTGCCGCGGAACACCAGAGGCTGACCGTTGATGGTGATGGGCTTGTACTCGCTGTCCTGCGTGGTGCGGTTGCCGCTCCCATCCACCTCAGTGCGGGTGAACTCGATCTCACGGAAGCCCAGCTGCTGGGACATGGAGCCCAGGTAGGCGCCGCCGTCCTTGTAGAGGCTCACCACCAGGTAATACAGGTTGGGGTGCTCCGCGCTCCACAGCTCGGGGTCCTGCACGTACTTGGACAGGTCCACGGTCTGGCTGGAGCCCGCATCAATGGTGGGCACCTCGGCGGTCATGCCGTTGACGAACATGGAGCCGTCCTCGTTGTACACACGCACGTCCACCTTGTAGCCGGAGGCGGCCTGGGCGGACTCGTTCTCCACGGTGACGCTCAAATCCAGGTTGGCGTTCTCATAGGTCTCGTCCAGGTCGGTGGTGACGAAGTAGTCGTTGAGGTGCACCTGAGGGGCACCGTAGACGTACACGTCACGGAAGATGCCGCCGTCCTTGAACATGTCCTGCAGCTCGAACCAAGTGCCGTCGCAGAACTTATGTACTTCCACAGCCAGCAGGTTCTCACCGTCCACCAGGTAGTCGGTGATGTCGAAGCTGTGGGGGGCGTAGGTGTCCTCGCTGTAACCCACGGCGTGGCCGTTGAGGTACACATAGTAGGCAGCCTCCACGCCCTGGAAGTTCAGGTAGATGCGGCCGTTCATCTCTTTCAGAGTGGACAGGCCCTCATCCAGGGTAAAGGTCTTGCGGTACATACCCACGGGGTTGTAGTTGACAGGGGCCAGAGGAGCGGTGTCGCTGCTGGTGTTGTCCTCCTGCCAGGGCACCTGGGTATTGGTGTAGATGGGATAGTCCAGACCCCAATAGGTCCAGCTGGCGGGCAGCTGGAGCCCGCTGCTCCAGGAGTCATCGGGGGTGTAGTCGGTCTCGTAGAAGTTGGCGTAGCTCTCCTTGGCGATGGTGTCGTTCTTCACCACGCGCAGGGACCAGTCGGCATCGTTCTTACCGGTGAGGTACTGCACGTAGCCGGAGGCCTCCTTGTTGAAGTTGATGGCGCTGTCCAGAGCGGCATCCACGCTGTCGTAGATGACGCTGGAGGTGGCGAACATGCTGGCCTCCTCCCGGTTGACTGCAAACACGTCCTCGTTGCCGTCCTCACCGGTCCACTCCTTATAAGTAAAGGTGGGAGAGGTGATGGCGTCTTTCTTCTCCAGCACGGGGGTGGAGGCGGAGGCGTTCCAGGGGTCCTTGTACCCAGCCTGGGTGTTCCCCGGCTCGGCTGCCATGGTATGAAGGGGAATCATACTCAGCAGCATGCTCAGGGCCAAACCAGTGGATACCACTCGTTTGTTGCGATTTCGCATGGGTGTTTTCCGTCCTTTCTCTTCATAGTATAGAGGCGCTGGGATGACAAGATGTTTGCTGCGACGCTCCACCCCTTTCCGGTGTCGGAATTTTTACTGAATAGACATTCCACGTTTGTGTGGAAAATTTTCACTCTAGATTATCCCACTGGCCTATACAATTTACAATTGACAAACAGCACAAAACATTTGGGACATTTTTTGGCAAAAGCGCTGAACCAACTTCGGAAAAATGCCGATAAGCGAGGAAGGAATTGGAATTGAATTTTACAAAAAACACGCAGCCGTCTCCGTTTGGAGGCAACTGCGTGGAAAAAATGGGACTTCAGCGGGAAACCAGGTACAAATTTGCCTTAACCTCCCGGTCCCGGGGGCCGTCGGGGCTGGTACACAGGGTGGTGACCTGATGGAACCCGGTGGATTGGGAAATTTGCTCCAACAGGGCGGAATGGTCCAGATAGACAGGCAAAGACACCACCAGACGCCCCTCCCGTTCCAGCATCGGGTCCTCCGCCAACGCCTCCAACTCCCCCCGGGTGGTGTTGAGAATAAGGGAGTGGTCGTAGAGCATCATTTCCGGTAAAAATTTCATGTGGTTGAAGTAGTTGTCCGGGGTGAAGGTGACAAAATCCCGCACTTCTTGGGAGGTTTTCCACACGGGGGTGCCGTGTTCCGGCATAAGGTTGTCCTCGTAGGCGGTGAGCAGGCCGTTGCCGGGGTTGACGGCGGAGGCGATGGTGTACACCTCGTCCTCGTGGAAACCCACCTTTTGGGTCTGGTAGAAGCAGGCCACCAGGGCAATCACCGCCAGCAACAGGACGATTACCGCGTGTTTGCGCCAAAGGGAAGAGAATTTCATAGGGACCTCCCATCCGAGTTTAAAAGGACTCTGCCTGTGTTCCCACACGCAGAGTCCTTTTAGCATTTTCTTTCGCCTTTCGGCTATCCAGTCTGTGGTTGTTGCACAACCCCTCATAAAACTCCACACTGCACCGAAACTGGACCGACACCGTGCTTCACCGTTGCGACAGACCATCTTGTGGCTGTCTGTTCCTTTGCTTCTTACATGATAGCCATAATGGCCATAAAAGTCAAGGGATGACCATTTTACTCATTCAGCATTTATTTACAGAAAGAAATGCTGTGCGGAGAGTCGCACGGGTAAAGCAGAGAAACCCACGGCTTTCGCATTTGGGTCAGCGACCTTGTAGTGGGAAGAGAAATTTCCTCTCTAGAAATGTGGATTTTCCAAGCCTCAAGCTATTGGAGTCATCGTTATGAGATACTAGAAATTAACATGAAACGATATGGTGCATTGGGGGAAAAAATTATATGATTTCTTCAGCGACACAAAGTACAGCTTTGTGTTGCACTAACAAAAGAGCGGACAGCCGTTTCTCCATTCTGGTGCATCCGATCGATGATTGGGGCGGAGAATCGGTAAAAAAGCTGGATCTTTCATCCTATCATGGACTCGGAGACACGATAGCGAAACATATTCGCTATCTTGAAGCCATTGGCATGCGCCATGCAAATCACACGGAGGAGCCTTTTTCTCAGATCTGTTATGCAAGCTTCCCTCATAGTATGGTTTTTCGGGCATCTGGAAGAATTGAAAAGTGCACGGTTGCGCTAGATCACCCCAAAAATCAGCTTGGATATGTTGATGCCCAAAAGGGCATCGTCTTGGACGAGACCATGAATCGTCTGTGGAGTTCATATCCCATTAAAACAGAATGTGTATCTTGCGCCCAGGCACTCAGTTGTCTCAATTTGAGCTGCAAGAGGAATACCGTTCTCTATGGAGCTTCCAATTGCAACTATATTTGTGCCTATCAATGATCCACACGTATCAAAAAACAGCGACAGAATGCCAAAGGAGATCACTATGACATATTATCTCAAAAAATTCTGGAGAATTAACAGCCTTGCAGCCTTTTTACAGGTCATTACCTATGGCATTCACGTCAGCCTAAACCTGTTGATGATGCAGATGTTTCAGGGAATTATTGACCGGGACATCCGGTATTTCCTCACCTGGCTTGGTATCACCGGGCTGGGCTGGACCTTGTATTTCCTGGTCAGAAGTCTCCAGACCAAGGTTCAGTACCAGGCTGTGATGGCCATGAACAACCAATACCGCCACGATGTAGCCCACTCTCTGCTGCACAAGAGTTATGGGGAATTTCACGCCCAGGATAACGGTACCTATTTGGCCTGGATGACCAACTATACCAACAAGGTGGAGTCGCTAGCATGGGAGCCGTTCTTTCAAGGCGTAGGTCTGGCCTCGCAAGTGGTGTGGGCCATCATAGCCCTGGCCTCTCTCCACTGGTCTTTGCTGGTAGCGTCTCTGTTCAGTTTTGTCATTCTCATGGTCCTGCCCAAACTCTTCGAGAAAAAGCTGGAAGAATTGGGCAAAAAGACTGCCGATGCTCAGGCCGCCGCCACTGGAAAACTGAAGGACCTGTTAGGCGGCTTCGATGTCCTCCGGTTCTTTGGGCTGTCTGACCGCTTTCTCCGGCAATGTGACAATGCCAGTCGGGAGATGGAACAGCCCGCCTGTCATCAAAAGACCATCGCCAGCTATGTCAACAGCGTAATGGGTTTCTTTATCGTTGCCACCCAACTGCTGGTTAATGTATTCATTGGCATTCTGTCCATTCAGGGAGCTATTTTACAGGCCGCCATTATGGGTGGCGGCAACCTATGCGGTGCAGTGAGCAACGGTCTGAGCAATCTTGCAGAAATCCGCCTGTCCTTTGCTTCAGCAAAGCCCTACTTTGAGAATGTGACCCACGGCGGGGAGGAGAAGGCCGCCACCGCCCCCCAACTGGAGCCTCTGCGAGAGCACATCACGCTGGAGCACATCAGCTTCAGTTATGATGAACGAAAGCCCATTTTGAACGATCAAAGTTTCTGTTTCCAAAAGGGCGGCAAGTACGCACTCACGGGCCCCTCTGGCTGCGGCAAGTCCACCATACTCAAGCTTCTTTTAGGCTGGCTTCCAGAGTACAAGGGCATCATTCGCTTTGACGGCCTGGATGTGCGGGAGGTAACTCCGCAACAGTTGCAAAGTCAGATGAGCTACATCGAGCAGAACGTATTTTTGTTTAATACCACCATCCGGGACAACATCACCCTGGGCGGACAGTTTACCGACCAGCAGCTTGAGTGCGCCATCAAAGGAAGTGCCTTGGATGGAGACCTGAAAAATATGCCTCTGGGGCTGGACACCCCTGTCGGTGAGGAGGGGAGCAACCTTTCCGGCGGCCAAAAGCAACGGGTCGCCATCGCCCGCGCCCTCATCCATGATCGGTCCATTCTTCTGGTAGACGAAGGAACCAGCGCACTGGACCAGAAAAATGCAGATATCGTGGAGCAGAGCCTGTTGAATAACCCAAATCTCACATTAATCTTGGTCAGCCACCATCTGACATCTAAACGCAAGGCACAATTCACCAAGGTATTTGAATTGGAGCCCGTTATCTCCACAGCTTCCTACAACAGTTCTACAGAATCAAAAGAATCAGGTGAATAGAATGAAAAAATCGACGATACTGCTCTCAACCTTACTTCTGACCCTCTCGGTCTGGATCGTCCTTCCCCGGAATGCGCAGGCTACTGAACCAAGCCCCACTCCCGTATCTTCCGTTGAACCAACACAACCAGATGATACAGTGCCAGGGGATTTACCCAATCCCATAGACGTACCTGATCCGCATCCTACTGAACATTAAAAGGAAAATTCCGTTCCTAGCTGTTCTCTGGCATCAATTTCGAGCTTTTTAAGGTTATGTTCATCACCAATGGCTTTGTATATGTAGCGTGCTTGGCAGTATAGCTCCTTGCTGCAAGCTCGGTCGCCCAAGAAATACGCACACTCCGCCTTAATCGCCAGAAGGCCGGGCAAAAATTGATAATGCCCTCGATCGATGCATGTCTTCCTGCCAATTTCCGCCACTTCAATGGCATCTTCGTATCGCTTGGCTACAACTAACTCCCGGGCATAGTTGAAAGTTACCAGGCAAAGATACTTCTTGCTCTCCATATACTTCTGCAAATATTTCAGCAATTGGCTGTACAAGCCAATTGCTGTTTTTCTTTGTCCCGTCAGCGCATATACCATGGCAATCTGGTTGATAAGCTGAATCTCATCCCAAGTATACCTCAACTGTCCCACTTCTTCCGGGTCAAACCGAGGTGCGGTCAGGTGCATGGCCTCCAGCAACATTTCTAACTGCCTTTCGTAGGGATAGGCCCCACTACGCTCTCCTAACAGAGCACGATTACGCAGTATAAACTGCCTGGCAAGCGTGTCATCCGAGTCTGTGATCCCTTCCAGTTCATCCAAGGCTCTTGTCGCCTGTTCCCAGACCTGCACCTTTTCCTCTCCAATTTTCTGATAGAATTGAACGATATCATCGTTGATCTCTCTTCTCAACCGAGCTTCTTCTTCCTCATTTTTGCTCACCAGAGCATAGTATCGCTCTCCAGGTAGCCCTAGTCGTTGCAGCAGCGCATTAATCCGGCTGCGAGATGGCGTTTGCTTTCCGTTTTCCAATCGGGATATGGTGATCGGTTCGCAGATCCCCTCACACAGCTGCTCCTGTGTCATTCCTAACTCTAACCGCCGTCGTTTGATCACATCACCTAAAAAAATCTCATGCACGTTATGTTCCCCCACGATATTTATTTTGGAAAGTATACCATATTGTGCTGGCATCGTCCATAACTTCTAGGTGGCCTGACCCCGAGTGGATAGTTTAGGAAAGAGAGTGGCTGGAACGCAAAAAAGAAAGGACATCCGATTGGATGTCCTTTCTTGTGGTGGAGACTACAGAACTCGAATCTGTGACCTCTTGCGTGTGAAGCAAGCGCTCTACCGGCTGAGCTAAGCCTCCATATATGGTGACCCGTACGGGACTCGAACCCGTGTTACCGCCGTGAAAGGGCGGTGTCTTAACCGCTTGACCAACGGGCCATGTTGCCCACAGCGGGCGCTAGGTTGGGTCCCGAAGGGGCGGCCATTGCCGCCTCTCCGGGTGGTAGCGGCAATGTGATTCGAACACATGACACTACGGGTATGAACCGTATGCTCTAGCCAACTGAGCTATGCCGCCGTAAGTCGTACCCAACAGGGCAAGAGATAGTATACCCACTTTGTCCTGAAATGTCAACACCTTTTTTCAAAAAAGTTTCAAAAATTTGAGTCGCACAAGATTTTGTGTCGTAACAAAAATCTGGCACAGGATTCTGTGTCACCCTTCCCGCTGCAATGTCTCAGGCGCAGACCAGCGCCCCAGCCGGGGACGCTCCGCTTATGCCCCATTTCTCCCCGATGAGAAATGGGGGAAAGAATCGCCAAAGGCGGGGCCTTCCCCCGCCTTGTGGAATCCACCCCGCGGTACTAGGTGTCCCTGCGTCTTTCTCTTTTCAGCCCTTGGCCCGGTGGGGTCACATAGATGGCTTGCCGTTCTATGGTTTGGATTCACTTCTCTGCTGGTGTGTACTTCTATTGCCAGGGCCTTACCCTGGAGAGCCGCTGTTCCCAGCTATCGGCGGCCCGGCATCCGGCGGCGGGAACGCCGCTTGGCCAGGGTAGGCCCGGACATGGAAACTGCCCAGCCATAGGGCCAGCTGCCAGGATAGCCTGGTGTGGTGGCAGAACTAGGCGTCACAGCAAGGGTGACGGGCCGAACCTAGGCTTGACGCAGTTCCAGCCTCGTACCCCAGGGAGGTCCTTAGGGGGGAACGCCCTAAGTGGCTTTTCGTCCATTTTGGCCAGTCAAAATGGACCCCAGCGGAGCGTCCCTGGCAGGGGCGCTGCACCCCGGCGCACACAGGGAAGAAGCACAGGCTTTTCCAAAAGAAAGACCAGGAGACACCAACGTCTCCCGGTCTTTTCAAGTAAATAGCCTGTCTTAGTAAGCCAGCTTGGCGTCCAGCCAGGCCTTCAGCTGGTCGATGGGCACCCGCACCTGCTCCATGGTATCGCGGTCCCGGATGGTGACGGCGTGGTCGGCCTCCTCGGTGTCGCTGCCCACGGTCTGGAAGTCCACGGTGACACAGTAGGGGGTGCCGATCTCGTCCTGGCGGCGGTAGCGCTTGCCGATGGAGCCGGCATCGTCGAAGTCCACCATGAAGTACTTGGACAGCTCGGCCTGAATCTCACGGCCCTTGTCAGACAGCTTCTTGGACAGGGGCAGCACAGCCACCTTGTAGGGGGCCAGAGCGGGGTGGAGGCGCAGGACGGTGCGCACGTCGTCCTTGCCGTTTTTGTCCTGACCCACCACTTCCTCGTCGTAGGCGTCCACCAGGAAGGCCAGAGTCACACGGTCGGCGCCCAGAGAGGGCTCGATGACGTAGGGGATATAGTGCTCGTTCTTCTCCTGGTCGAAGTAGGTCATGTCCTTGCCGGAGGTGTTCTGGTGGGCGGTGAGGTCGAAGTTGGTGCGGCTGGCCACGCCCCACAGCTCGCCCCAGCCGAAGGGGAAGACAAACTCGAAGTCGGTGGTGGCGTTGGAGTAGTGGGAGAGCTCCTCGGGGTCATGGTCACGCAGGCGCAGATTCTCGTCCTTCACGCCCAGGTCCAGCAGCCACTTGTGGCAGAAGTCTTTCCAGTAGGCAAACCACTCCAGCTCGGTGCCGGGGGTGCAGAAGAACTCCAGCTCCATCTGCTCAAACTCACGGGTGCGGAAGGTGAAGTTGCCGGGGGTGATCTCGTTGCGGAAGGACTTGCCGATCTGGCACACACCAAAGGGCAGCTTGCGGCGGGTGGTGCGCTGGACGTTCTGGAAGTTGACAAAGATGCCCTGGGCAGTCTCGGGGCGCAGATACACGGTGTTCTTGGCGTCCTCGGTGACACCCTGGAAGGTCTTGAACATCAGGTTGAACTGACGGATATCGGTCCAGTTGTGCTTGCCGCAGGAGGGGCAGGGGATCTGGTGCTCGTCCACAAAGGCCTTCATCTCAGCCTGGCTCATGGCGTCCACAGGCTTGCCCAGCTCAAAATGGTTCTCCTGGCACCAGTCCTCAATGACCTTGTCGGCACGGAAGCGCTCCTTGCACTCCTTGCAGTCCATGAGGGGGTCGGAGAAGCCGCCCACGTGGCCGGAGGCCACCCAAACCTGGGGATTCATGAGGATGGCGCAGTCCAGACCCACGTTATAGGGGTTCTCCTGGACGAACTTCTTCCACCAGGCCTTCTTGACGTTGTTCTTCAGCTCCACGCCCAGGGGGCCGTAGTCCCAAGTGTTGGCCAGGCCGCCGTAGATCTCAGAGCCGGAGAAGATGAAGCCGCGTCCCTTACACAGGTTGACAATCTTCTCCATGGTTTTCTCGGTGTTCTTCATGTATGACACTCCTTTTTTCGTTTTTACCTTCCATATCTCGCTGGCTCAAGGGGCAGCATCGAATCCGTTCAGGCGGTAGATCGCACCAGAAAATTTTTCGTCAGATGCAGCAAAAAGCGCAGGCAATACTTTGTGTATTGGCGAGTATTTTTGCAAAATATCACGGAAAATTTTGGCGCGAGGTGCCGTCTGAGCCGTTAGGCGTAACGGGTTCGGTGTTGACCCAAAGAAAAACGCCCTGAGCCAGCGGCTCAGGGCGAACAAAATGTCCGTGGTTCCACCTGAATTCGCACAGGGTTTGTGCGCACTCTCACCCGGTAACGGCGGGGGCCGGTGACGCCTACTAGGGTCTCCCGTTGGGGTCACAGCTCAGGAGGGCCTTCCCACAGGGCAAAGGTGAGGATTTGCACCGACCATCCTCTCTCTTTCAAACCTTCCACACCTGGGTACTTATCTCCGTCTTCGCATATTGGAGCCACTGTATCACGTTTTTCCCCAGGTGTCAAGACGGGATTTGTCCCATCCTGGCATCAACCATCACAGAAGAATGGAGCATTCCACGGTCCCTGTATCAGGCTTGCCAGCCTGGTGGGGACGCTACCCGCTGGGGGTTTCTTTTGAGCGGGCAAAAGAAACCAAAACCCGCTTAGGGCGTTCCCCCCTAAGGACCCCCCTTGGGGTACGAGGCAGAAACTGCGTCAAGCCTATGTTCGGCCCGTCACCCTTGCTGTGGCTCCTGTTCCTGCCACTATACCAGGCCCCCCTGGGCAGCTGGCCCTACAGCTAGGTGGTTTCCATGTCCGGGCCTACCATGGAGAAGCGGCGTTCCCGCCGCCGGAAGCATGGACTCACCCCCTGTGGTGCTGTGGTAGGGGCCGTGGCTTGCCCGGCCCGTGGTTACCCTGGTATTGCCCCGGGGGATTCGGGAGGGGCAAGCCCCTCCCCTACAACGGGTCACCGGGAGTCTGGCCAATCCAAGGGCCTGCATTCTTCATTTTTCATTCATCACTATTCATTTGACTCCTCGCCCTCAGCACAGGGGTGGCCACCTGGTCCCCGTACAAGGTGTCGTCCAGCAGGGTACTCAGCAGGTCCAGCTTCTCCCCATCGCCCCCGGTGGTGGGGTGCTTGTAGGTGAGGGTGCCGTCCTGGGCCAAACTATATACCCAGGTGTCGTTGAGCCGGGTGTGGGACAGGTTTTGCAGCAGCTTCCAGTACACCGGCTTCTCCACCCCCGCCAGGTTCAGCAAATCCACCCCCAGGTAGTTGGACCCCCGGTCCACCTTGTCCCCGGGCTGGCTGGGCAGGTAGGCCGGGTCGTTGGACCAGATGAGATAGTCGGTGGAGTACAGCTCCTTCATCTCCCGGGTGGACCAGCGGCTGTAATCCGAGGAGCACAGCCCCAGCTTGGAGTACACCGTACCCCCGTCCAGAAGCCCCACTCCGGGTCGGTGGTCCCCGAAGAACACGATGACCGTGGGCTCGGCCTGGTCCCGGAAGTAGTCGGTGAGCTGCCCCAGGGCCTGGCTGGCGTCGTGGGTACCCTGCACCACCGCCTGGAACATCTCTTGGGCCTGCCCCTTGAGGTCGGACTGGAAGGCCACCGTCAGCTCCTGGGCGTCGTACTTCTCCTTGTCATAGGGGGCGTGGTTCTCCATGGAAATCCCGTAGAGGAACTGGGGCCCCTCCCCCTTGCCGTCCTCGTACAGGTCCATGAGCAGCTTGGACAGGTAGGCGTCCGAGTAGAAGCTGCCCTCCCGCTGCCCCTCCAAGTAGGCCTCGTTGGCAGCCTGGGGGTCAATGGCGGCAAAGTCGTCCTGGAAGTAGGTCTTCTCAAAGCCCATGGCCTCAAACATGGGGGTGCGCTTGTAGATGGAGTCGTCATACATGTGCACCATCTCGGTGGAGTAGCCGCTGTCCCGCAGCACCGAGGGCACCGAGGGCAGACGGGAGAACACCTGGGGGGCCATGTTGTACAGGTCCTCCCCCCACAACAGGCCGGTGTTCATCCCCGTGAGGATCTCCAACTCAATGTTACAGGTGCCATATCCTAAACTCCGAGTATAAAAGGTCCCAGATACTCCTTCTTGTTGTAGGTTATGGAAGGTCTCCAGGGGGTCTCCGTCAAAAGTGACCCCGGGCAGGCGGGTGACGTCGAAGAAGGATTCGGAGAGGATGAGGATGACGTTGGGCTGCTGGGCCACCTTAGTGTCCTCCTCCTGGCTGGCCAGCTCCACGGCCTTCTGGGCCGCCCGCTCCAGCTCCTCCGGGGAGGTGTCCCCCTCGTTGAGGGCCATGTGCACCTGGTTGAGGGCGCCCCGCCACAGGCCCAACAGCACCCCGGTCTCCCGGTTCACCGTGGCCTGGGACAGCTTCTGGTCGGTGCTCACCCCCATGGGGGTGAAGATGAGGGCATTGGCCGCCACTCCGTACACCAGGGCCACAGCGGCCACACAGCCCGCTCCCGCCCACAGGCTGGCCTTGCGCTCCAGGCGCACGGGGTAGAGCAGCAGGCACACCGCCACCAGCCACAGCACCAAGAAGAGGATGCACCCCAGGCTGAGGGGGGAGAAGTGGAGGGAGGAGGCGTTGAGCTGGGTGATGTCCCCCAGCTGGCCCAGGAGCAGGAAGTCCTGCACCGTCAGCGGTACCGAGGTGATGAGGGCCTTGAAGTAGCTGGAAAACACCATGATGGTGGGGGCCACGGCGGTGAGGATGGCCCCGGGCAGGATGGTACGGGTGAAAAAGGTGAGCAGGCCGGTGAAGAGGGCCATGAGCCCCACCGTCCACCAGAACCATCCGGCGGTGAGGCAGGAGGGGAGGACGGCGAAGCTCTGGTGGACGACCACCTGGTCCACCAGGGCCACCACCAGGGCGTGGAGCACCACGGCCACCGGCAGCACCACAGGGGCTCCCCCACAGCGGCGGAGCAGGGCCTGGCGCAGACGTTGGGCAGTATGCAGCATAATAAGTCTCCTTATGGGGAACCGATGGGATTCCAAACAATTTGCTCTACTCTATCACGTTGCCCTGGGGCTGTCAACGCACAAGACCTGGGAATCCCCCGGGTGCGGTTCGTCTTGTTTTGCCATCACTATCATGGTATAATAGCCGCAGCTGCGGCTATTATACTTTGATTTTGCCGTTTTTCTCGCCCCTTACGGGGCAACCGAACAAACATGGCATGATACCATGTCGGCTTCGCCGTCTTGGTATCATATATGTTATAACCTTATGAATACTGGAGGAACTCCCCATGGAGAGAACGACCCCCGTCATCCCCGCTCAGGACGTGGCAAAACAGCGGGAATATTGTCAGGAAATCCGGGCCATCAACGCCCAGCACGCCCAGGCTCCCACCGCCTTTGTGGACACCTACGGGTGCCAGCAAAACGAGGCGGACTCGGAGCTGCTGCGGGGCATGCTGTGCGAGATGGGCTATGAGATTGTCCACGACGGCGACCACGCCGACCTCATCCTCATCAACACCTGCGCCATCCGAGAGCACGCCGAGCAGCGGGTGTTCGGCAACGTGGGCGCCCTGGTCCACGGCAAGCGGCGCAACCCCAACCAGATCATCTGCCTGTGCGGCTGCATGGCCCAGGAGCCCCACGTGGTGGAGCGTCTGCGCCAGTCCTACCAGCACGTGGACCTGGTGTTTGGGCCCCAGGTGCTGTGGCGCTTCCCCGAGTTTATGCGCCGCATCTACCTGCGCCGGGGCCGGGTCTTTGAGACTGCACCCGCCGAAGGGGCCATTGCCGAGGGTCTGCCCGTGCGCCGCTCCGGCAAGATCAAGGCCTGGGTGTCCATCATGTATGGCTGCAACAACTTCTGCACCTACTGCATTGTGCCCTACACCCGGGGTCGGGAGCGCAGCCGAGAGCCGGACATCATCCTCAACGAGATTCGCCAGCTGGTGGCGGAAGGGTACAAGGACATCACCCTGCTGGGCCAGAACGTGAACTCCTACGGCAAAGACCTGGGCACCGGCATGGACTTTCCCACCCTGCTGGAGCAGGCCAACGCCATCGAAGGGGAGTTTTTGCTCCGCTTCATGACCAGCCACCCCAAGGACGCCACCCAGCGGCTCTTTGACGTGATGGCCAAGTGCGAGAAGGTGGCCCCCTGCATCCACCTGCCCTTCCAGTCCGGCAACACCCGGGTACTGAGTGCCATGAACCGCCGCTACACCCGGGAGCAGTACCTGGACAAGGTGAAGGCGCTCCGGGAGCGGATTCCCAATGTGGTGCTCACCAGCGACGTCATCGTGGGCTTCCCCGGGGAGACCACCCCGGAGTTTGAGGACACCCTGTCCCTCATTGAGGAGGTGCGCTACGACGCCCTGTTCACCTTCATCTACTCCCCCCGGAAGGGCACGCCCGCTGCCGAGATGGAGGACCCCATGAGTAAAGAGGAGAAGTCCGCCAACTTCAACCGCCTGGTGGAGGCTCAGAACCGCATTTCCCTGGAAAAGCACCAGGCCTATATCGGTACCATTCAGCACTGTCTGGTGGACGGGGAGAGCGAAGACCCCCGGAACAATTTGAACGCCCGCACCCCCGGCGGCCGCCTGGTGCACCTCAACGGCGACGTGGGGCTCATCGGTCAGTTTGTGGACGTAAAAATCACCGATTGTTCCACCTGGGCGCTGTTTGGAGAACTTATTTGAATGAATAATGAAAAATGAAGAATGAAGAATGCAGGTCCTCCGGTCTGTGCTTCTATTGAAATCCGTGCCGCATGGCGGCACACTATAATTATTCATGATTCACGATTCATTCTTCATTCCTGAAAGGACGGTGCCGTTTTGACCCGCCGGGATTTCATCTTAAAATTGTTGGCCTACGGCATCACTTTGGTGCTGTGCGCCATATTCAACTACTTTGTGTTCCCCCTCACCCCGCTCCCCGTGCCCCTGCTGCTGCCGGTGTGCACCGTGGCGGCGGGCTGTCTGGAGGGGGGCCAGTTCGGGGCCGGCTTCGGGGTGGCCTCCGGGCTGCTGCTGGCCACCCTGGGCCACGGCGGCTGGGGCTATGTGGCCCTGCTGGCCTTTGTGGGCTGGGTGTCCGGCCTGCTGGGCCAGTACGTCCTGCGTCAGGACCTGTGGGGCCACGTGATTTGCTGCGTGGTGCTGCTGGTGGTGTGGGAGGCGGTGCAGCTGCTGGCCGTGGCCACCTCCACCTCCGCCCCCCTGGGGGTGCTGCTCTCCCTGGCAGCAGGGGAAGGGCTGTGCTCCCTGGTGTGTGCGTTCCCTGTATACGCAATGAACCGTTTCTGCTGCGTCCACTACGGTCGAATCTATCACGAATAAGATTTGACCAGGGCTTCTTGTCTCCTACACGGAAGGAATTATCATGAGTAGATTCATCGACTTTAACTCCAACAACAAAGACACCCACACCGAGGACGAAGGTCATCGGCTGCGGGTGCGCTCCACCCTTTTGATGGTCTTTTTTGGCTGCCTCCTCCTGGGCTTCTTCTCCATCCTGTACCAGTTGCAGGTGGTGGACGGGGCCCAGTGGAGGGCCAACGCCAACTACAACATCACCCAGACCGAGACGGTGGACGGGGTGCGTGGAGAGATTCTGGACCGATACGGCCGGGTGCTGGTATCCAACTCCCTGGGCTACTCCGTAGAACTGGACACCGCCTCCATGGGCGACCACGTCAATGAGGTGATCTCCCAGCTGCTGGAGCTGTGTGAGAAAGAGGGGGTGGAGTGGTCCGACACCCTGCCCATCTCCAAAGAGGCCCCCTGGACCTACACCAAGGACGAGAACCTGTTCGCCTATCGGGCGGACAACGACGACGGCACCTTTGAGATTCTGCCCACCCAGCTGGGCAAGCTGGCGGAGAAGTACAAGTGGGTGAAACGTGCCGAAACCGCTCAAATTTCCGCCCAAGAGCTGATGGAGGCCATGTGTGAGACCTTCTCGGTGGAGACCAAGGAGCTCACCCCCCAGGTGCGCCAACTGCTGGGGGTGCTCTACGAGGTGGCCCTGCGCCAGGAGCAGATCACCTACAACACCTACACCTTCGCCACCGACGTGTCCATCTCCTTCATCACCCAGGTGAAAGAGCTGGGCCTGCCCGGGGTGTCCATTGTCACCTCCACCAACCGGGTGTACAACACCAAGGCGGCGGCCCATGTGCTGGGCCGCATTGGCCTCATCAGCGCCGAGGAGTGGCCCACCTACCAGGCCCTGAACTACCCCATGAACGCCTATGTGGGCAAGGACGGGGTGGAATTGGCCTTTGAGTCCTACCTCCACGGCACCAGCGGCACCCGGCTGCTGGAGACCGACGAGAACGGGGCGGTGGTGAGCCAGCAGTGGCAGACCGAGCCCCAGCCGGGCAACCATGTGGTGCTCACCCTGGACAGCGAGCTCCAGGCCCACACCGAGCAGCTGCTGGGGGACTTCGTGTCCGGGCTGTCCGACCCCGCGGGTGCGGCGGCGGTGATGGTGGACATGAGCGGCGGGGTGCTGGCCCTGGCCTCCTATCCCACCTACGACCTGTCCACCTACTCGGAGGACTACAACGACCTGCTCACCGACCCCGCCAAGCCTCTGCTGAACCGGGCCACCCAGGGCGTGTATCCCCCCGGCTCCATCTTTAAGATGGTCACCGCCGTGGGAGGCCTGTCCGAGGGACTTATCACCCCCTCCAGCACCACCTACTGCTCCGGCATTTACACCTATTATCCCGACTATCAGCCCGTGTGCTGGATTCGTACCAGCACCGGCGGGTCCCACGGCAGCGAGACGGTGAGCGAGGCCATCAAGGACTCCTGTAACATCTTCTTCTACGACCTGGGCCGCCGCCTGGGCATTGACAAGCTGGTGGATTACGCCACCGCCTTCGGCCTGGGCCAGTACACCGGCATCGAGCTGCCCGAGTCCAAGGGCACCGTGGCCGGGCCGGAGACCGCCGAGAAGCTGGGGGACGTGTGGTACGCCGGTCAGACCCTGTCTGCCGCCATCGGCCAGAGCGACAACCAGTTCACCCCCATCCAGCTGGCCAACTACGTGGCCACCCTGGTCAACGGGGGCAACCGCTACGAGACCCACCTTTTGAAAGAGGTGAAGTCCAGCGATTACTCCCAAGTGGTGTATGAGCATGAGCCCAAGCTGGCCTCCACCATCGACATTGACCCCGAGGACCTGGCAGCGGTGAAACAGGGCATGTACGACCTGTCCCAGACCGCCTCCATGGCCCGGTACTTTGACGACCTGCCCGTGTCCGTGGGCTGTAAGACCGGTACCGCCGAGGTGTCGGGCAGCGACGCCACCGCCACCTTCGTCTGCTTTGCCCCCTATGACGACCCCCAGGTGGCCCTGTGCCTGGTGGCGGAGAAGGGCTCCGCCGGCGGCAATCTGGCGGCTCTGGCGGCCTCCATGCTGGAGGAGTACTTCTCCAACGAGGACAACCTGAGCGTCACCGATCAGGAAAATACCCTGCTGCACTAACACTTTCCTCTGGAGGGACCTGTCTTGACCCCCGTACAAAACGACTTTTCCCAGGGCTCTGTGGCCCGGAACATTCTCTCCATCGCCGTGCCCATGACGGTGGCCCAGGTGGTGAACATTCTCTACTCCCTGGTGGACCGCATGTATATCGGCCACGTCCCCGGGGTGGGCCACACCAGCCTCACCGGCATGGGCCTCACCCTGCCCCTCATCTCCATCGTGCTGGCCTTTGCCAACCTGGGCGGCATGGGGGGCAGCCCCCTGTGCTCCATCTACCGGGGCAAAGGGGAGGAGGGGCTGGCCAGCGCCGTCATGGGCAACACCCTGTCCCTGCTGTTGTTCTTTGGGTTTGCCATCCCTCTGGTGACCATCCCCTTTTTGGACCCCATTCTGGTGGCCTTCGGGGCCAGTGACGCCACGTTGCCCTACGCCAAGGACTATAGTTTCATCTACCTGCTGGGCACCCCCTTTGTCACGGTGGGTCTGGGTATGAACCCCTTCATCAATTCCCAGGGCTTCGGCAACAAGGGGATGCTCACCGTCATGCTGGGTGCAGTGGTGAATCTGGTGCTGGACCCCATTCTCATCTACGGGCTGAACCTGGGAGTCAAGGGAGCCGCCATCGCCACCATCATCGCCCAGGCCTGCTCGGCGGTGTGGGTGCTGAGCTTCCTCACCGGGAAGAAATCGCTGCTTCCCCTGCATCTGTGCCACCTGCGCCCCCGGTGGAACCACCTGCGGCGCATTATCACCCTGGGGCTGTCCGGCTTCTTCACCAGCATCACCAACTCCCTGGTGCAGATTGTGTGCAACAAGGTGCTGCACATCTACGGCGGCGACTTGTACGTGGGGGTCATGACCATCATCAACTCCCTGCGAGAGGTCACCTTCATGCTCATTCAGGGCTTCAGCAGCGGCGTCCAGCCGGTGCTGGGGTACAACTACGGGGCAGGGGAGAAGCGCCGGGTGTGCGCCTGCATCCGCTTCGCCGTGGGGGTGACGGTGGGATATGCGGCCCTCATTTGGCTGTTGAACATGACCATTCCCGGCCTGCTCATCCGCATCTTCAACAACAACCCGGACATGCTCCAGGCCGGTGTGCCTGCCCTGCGGGTGTACTTCTCCATGTTCGTGTTCATGGCGCTGATGATCTCCAGCCAGTCCATTTTTGTGGGGCTGGGCCAGGCCAAGAAGTCCATTTTCTTCTCCATCCTCCGCAAAGCCGTCATCAACGCCCCCCTCACCGTGCTTCTGGCGTTTTTCTGGGGGGTGAACGGCGTGTTTGTGGCGGAAGCGGTCTCTCAATTCGTCTGCGGCTTTTTGTGCTTCTTCACCATGTACCGCACGGTATACCGTCCTCTCTCCCATGGTCACAATTTTGCAGGGGCGGTATAGGGACAATTTCCACAGCTTCCACAACTTCCACAAAGTTTTCCACAAGCTGTTCAAGTACAAGCCCCCCCTTCCCAAAGAGTTTGGGAAGGGGGGGCTTTTTCGCTTTTTGGGGTGGTTCAGATCAGGTTTTCGGCCTCTTCCAAATCGGCGGGGGTGTCCACGCTGCGGAAGGGGGCGGTGTCCTCCAGAGGGATGTACACGGTGTTGGCCCAGTTGAGCAGATTGCGGATGTCGTAATCGCCGTTAAGCATCATGGTCTCTGCAAAGGACATGCACCGCTTGCGGTACACGCCAAACAGGGGCTGAGGCACTCCGTCAATGGTGTACACACAGGCATCGGCGTCGCCGATGGCGTCCACCAGGGTGTCGGCCTGGGCCGGGGTGAGGAAGGGGAAGTTCACGCCCACCAGCAGCATCCAGCGGGTGGTACAGGCCCGCAGACCCGCATGGAGTCCGGCCAGAGGGCCCCGGTCAGGATAAATATCTGCCACGGCCAAAGTGCCAGCAGGGGCCAGAGCCTTCCGCTCCGGAGCGCCCACAGACAGCTGGACTCCTGCGCCGTAATGGTTCCAGGTCTCCACCGCCCGATCCAACAGGGTTTTGCCCCCCAGGGTCACCAGGGCTTTGTCCGTCCCCATCCGCTTGGAGGGGCCGCCTAACATAATCTGAACGGTGAGTTCACGTTTCTTCATTGGGATTTACCTCCCGTCGCCAGAGTAGTCACTAAGGACAGTATAGCACACACTGCTTCCATGTGCCACACCAAATTTATGAAATTTCACGAAAGGGGCTTTGGCAAGCCTCCCTTGTATCAAGGCTCCCCTGAGTCAGGGAAGTTGGCTTCCGTCGGGCAGATGAGGGTGTGTTCTTCTAACTGCCCTTGTTTCAGGCTTGCCAGCCTGGCGGGGACGCTTCCCGCTGGGGGTTTCTTTTGAGCGGGCAAAAGAAACCAAAACCCGCTTAGGGCGTTCCCCCCTAAGGACCTCCCTTGGGGTACCAGGCTGGAACTGCGTCAAGTCTCTATTCGGCCCGTTACCCTTGCTGTGGCTCCTGTTTGTGCCACCATATCAGGCCACCCTTGGCAGCTGGCCCTATCGCCAGGTGGTTTCCACGTCCGGGCCTACCTTGGAGAAGCGGCGTTCCCGCCGCCAGGAGCCAAGCCTCCGTTAGCTGGAAACAGCGGCACACCAGGGAAAGGCCCTGGCGGTAGAAGGACGCATGAACAGAGAAGGAAATACAAACCATAGAACGGCAAGCCATCTATGTGACCCCACCGCCCCCAGGGCTGAAAAGAGAAAGACGCAGGGACACCCAGTACCGCGGGGTGGATTCCACAAGGCGGGGGAAGGCCCCGCCTTTGGCGATTCTTTCCCCGATTTCTCATCGCTGAGAAATCGGGCCCAGCGGAGCGTCCCTGCCAGGCTGGCAAGCCGGAAACAGTCCTTTTAGAAGAACAACCCCTTGTCTCAGTCTGCTTCGCAGACAGCTCCCCTTACACAGGGGAGCCTTTTCAGTACGGCGTTCCCGTTGTCAGATGCTTTTTCTGCACCATCTTGCTACGCTGCGGTAGGGGAGGGGCTTGCCCCTCCCGAATCCCCCAAGGCAATGCCAGGGTAGCCACGGGCCGGGCAAGCCACGGCCCCTACCACAGTAACACAGGGAGTGCGGCGGAGTCCTATGGCTCCCTCCGGGCGGTGCAAAACCCGCCAGATTTTGCATCCCTTTCCCCCTATTTTTCATGCTTCATTTGGTTGAACCGTTCACAAATTTCTGGTATACTAAACGGTAAATCATTTCCACAGGAGGACGCAGCACATGGCAGACAAGAAGGTGGTTTTGGGGCTCTCCGGCGGGGTGGATTCCGCCGTAGCCGCCCAGCGGCTCTTGGGCCAGGGCTATGAGGTACACGGGCTGTACCTGGACATCGGGCTGGGGGGCGAACAGTCCGCCCGGGACAACGCTGCCAAATTGGGCATCCCCCTCACCGTGCGCTCCATCCAGCAGGAGCTGGAGGAGCACGTGTGCGCCCCCTTTGCCGCCGACTACCTGTCCGGCCGCACCCCCATTCCCTGCGCCCGATGCAACCGGGCGGTGAAGTTCCCCGCCCTCATCTCCTTTGCCCGGGAAATCGGGGCCAACTGGGTGGCCACCGGACACTATGCCCGCATTGGCACCGGGTGCGACGGCGGCCCCATTTTGCTGCGGGGCAATTCCGCCAATGACCAGTCCTACATGCTCTCCCGGCTGACCCGGGACATGCTCTCCCACGTTCTCTTCCCCCTGGGGGACGGCCCCAAGGAGCAGACCCGCCAGGAGGCGGAGGCCGGGCAGCTGCCCGCCGCCGACCGCCCCGACTCCATGGAGATCTGCTTCATCCCCGACGACGACTACGCCGCCTGGCTGGACGCCCGGGGCGGCACCCCCCCGCCGGGGAACTTTGTGGACGCCAACGGCAACGTCCTGGGCACCCACAAGGGCTTCCACCACTACACCATCGGCCAGCGCCGGGGGCTGGGGGTCTCCTCCACCGGGCGGCTGTTTGTCACCGAAATCCGCCCCCACACCAATGAGGTGGTGCTCTCCCACGGGGAGGGGCTCCACGCCTTTATGGTGCACACCGACTCCCTGAACTGGCTGGGCGAACACCCCCTGTCCGCCCCCATGGAGGTGGAGGTGCGCCTGCGCCACTCCCGCCGTCAGGACCCCGCCACCATCATTCCCCTGGGGGGCGGACGGGTGGACATCCACATGAAGCACCCCGCCCGAGCCCCCACGCCGGGCCAGCTGGCGGTGTTCTACCAGGGGGACCAAGTGCTGGGAAGCGGGTGGATCCGATGAACCACACGCCCGACTGTCTGGTCATCTGCGGCCCCACCGCCTCCGGCAAAACCGCCCTGGCGGTGGCTCTGGCCCAGATTTTGAACGGGGAAGTGGTGTCCGCAGACTCCATGCAGGTCTACCGTGGCATGGACATCGGCACCGCCAAGCCCACGGCGGAGGAGATGCAGGAGGTGCCCCACCACATGCTGGACGTGGCCGACCCCTGGGAGAACTTCTCCGTGGGCCGCTATGTGGCCCAGGCCATCCCCATCATGGACGACATTCTCGCCCGAGGCAAGCTGCCCATTGTGGCAGGGGGCACCGGGCTGTACATCGACCACCTCATGGCCGGGCGGGAATTTGCCCCCTTCGCCCCCGACACCGCCGGAGTGCGTCAGCAGCTCCAGCAGCAGGCCAGGGAGGAGGGGCTGGAGCCCCTGCGGGACAAGCTGGCCCAGGTGGACCCGGAGTCCGCCCAGCGGCTGCACCCCAACGACGAAAAGCGCATCATCCGGGCCCTAGAGGTATATCTCACCACCGGAAAGACCATCTCCCAGCACAACCGGGAGTCCCAGGCCATTCCGCCTCGCTATCATCCCCTCACCATTGGCCTGGATTTTGAAGAGCGCCCCCACCTGTGGCAGCGCATTGACCGCCGGGTGGATGTGATGATGGAGCAGGGGCTGGAGGACGAGGTGCGGCGGCTTCTGGACGCCGGAATTCCCCCCACCTGCACCGCCATGCAGGCCATCGGCTACAAAGAGATCATCTCCGCCCTTCAGCAGGGCCGCCCCGTAGAGGAGGGGGCGGAGGAAGTGAAGCTGCGCTCCCGGCAGTACGCCAAGCGGCAGCTCACCTGGTTCCGCCGCAACCCCAACACCCACTGGATTCGCTGGGGAGAAACCCCCAATTTTTCCCAGGCCGTCGCAAGTTCGACAGAACTCGCCCACGCCCATGGCTTACAATAACAGCACTCTGGGACAGGCCACGCCTGGCCCAAAAAAGAAAAGGAGTGCTGATAACCATGAGTTTTACCGCAGTCGCCGTGGGCAAACAGCCCAACGTACAGGACACCGTCCTGTCCACCCTCCGCCGCACCGCCGCCCGGGTCACCGTCTTTTTGATCAATGGGTTCCAGCTCCGGGGGGTCATCACCGCCTTTGACCCCTATGTGGTGGTGCTGGTCAGTGACGGAAAACAGCAAATCATCTACAAACACGCCATTTCCACCATCACCCCGGAACGCCCGGTGAATATGGAGGAATAATCCCCAACTCGGAAGGCGTGTTCCAACCCCACGGAACCGTGCCAATCCATCGGCACCGGTTTCCCAAACCGGGAAACGTGCCGTTCCATTGGCAAGCGTTTCCCACATAAAAAAAGGAATGAGCCTATGAAAGAGAGTACATTGGTCAATAAAGTCATCATCGGCGTCATCTGCGCCGCGGTGATTCTGTATTTCGCCGTCTATCTGGCCCTGGGCTTCAAACCCGACCTGGTGACCACCACCGCCTATTCCTATTCGGTGGACATCGGCACCGAGGCCTCCGCCCTTCTGGTCCGGGACGAACAGGTGATCTCCACCACCGGACAGTATGTGGATATCCTACTGGACGAGGGTGAAAAGGTGTCCAAAGGCGGCCAAATCGCCCTGATTCACGCCAGTCAGGACTCGTTGGAGACCCGCCAGACCATCCAGTCCCTGGAGGCGGAGATTCAGCAGCTGGAGTACTCTCTGTCCACCGGCACCCAGGCCACCAACTCCTCCAAGCTGGACGAAGAGGTGATCTCTTCCATGGTGGCCATCCGTTCCCTGGCCGCCTCCGGTGACCTGTCCACCCTGGAGGACTCCGCCCTCCACCTGCGCACCATGGTGTTCCAGCGGGATTACAGCTACGGCAACACCGAGGCCGCCACCCAGATCAAACAACTGATTTCCGACAAGCAAAAGCAGTTGGACTCCCTCAACGCCTCCCTCAGCCAGGTGTCCCAGACCATCACCTCCCCCGCCTCCGGGTGTTTCTCCGGGGAAGTGGACGGCTTTGAGAGCCTCATCACCCCGTCCATGCTCTCCTCCTTGACCATGCAGCAGCTCAACGAGCTGCTCCACAAGGAGGTGGCGGACCCCCCGGCCGCCCTGGGCAAGGTGGTGACCAACAACACCTGGTATCTGGCCACCCTCATCGACCAGCCGTCGGTGAAGGGCCTGCTGGAGGGCAAGACCTACAAAATTTCCTTCTCGGACGACTACTACGGCATGATTTCCATGAATTTGGAGCGTCTGGTCATGGAAAACGACCAGACCATGGCCATTTTCTCCACCAACACCAACCTGTCTGACACCACCCTGCTGCGCCAGCAGACGGTGGACATCATCGCCCAGCAGGTGGAGGGCATCCGCATCCCCCGCCAGGCCCTGCGGGTGAACACCGAGACCGTCACCGACGACCAGGGCAACCAGAGCCAGGTCAACTCCTACGGCGTGTACACCGTGGTGGGCACCCAGGCCGAATGGCAGGAGGTGAAGGTGGTCTACAGCGACGACGACTCCTTCTACCTGGTCCAGCCGGTGGATGAGACCGCCTCTTCCCGCCTCCGGGCCGGGGACGAGGTCATCCTCAACACCACCAACATCACCGACGGGATGGTGGTGCGCTCATGAGTATTTCCACAAATTTAGCCCACGTTGTGGAAGAAATCCGGGCCGCCGCCTTGGCCGCTGGCCGGGACCCGGCGGAGATCACCCTGGTGGCCGCCACCAAGACCCAATCCGACGACGTCATCCGGCAGGCCATTGCCGCCGGAGTGACGGTGTGCGGGGAGAACCGGGTGCAGGAGCTCACCGCCCACTGGGAAGCGGGGGCCTATGAGGGGGCACAGGTCCACTTCATTGGCCACTTGCAGACCAACAAGGTGAAATACCTCATGGGCAAGGTGGATTTGATCCACTCGGTGTCCTCCCAAAAGCTGCTGCTGGAAATTGACAAGCAGGCAGGGAAGGCCGGGCTGGTTCAGGACATTTTGCTGGAGGTGAATTTGGCCCAGGAGCCGTCCAAATCCGGCTTTTTTGTCCCCGACGTACTGCCCGCCGCCCAGCTGTGTGGGCAGCTGGACCACGTGCGCCTGAGAGGCCTGATGTGCATTCCCCCCGCCGCAACCTTTCCTGAGGAAAATTTACCGTTTTTTCATAAATTGCAGGCTCTTGCTGTTGACATACAGGAAAGAATGGGAGATAATAAAACAGATACCAAGATACTGTCCATGGGGATGAGCGGCGATTTCACCGCAGCCATTGCCGCCGGCGCCACTCATATCCGGGTGGGGACGGCGATTTTTGGCCCTCGTTCGCCCATTTCCAACCCATTTTGAACGATATATAGAAGGGAGTTCTCACCCATGAGCTTTTTGGATGAACTGAAGCGTCTGGCCCGTCCTTACGAGGATGAGGACGACGATGATTACGAGGAGGATTTTGCCCCTGTGAACAACAACGCACCCGCCAGCGAGACCACCCGCACCAGCGAGCCTGAGCGCCGCAACAACAAGGTGGTCAACATCCACACCACCACCCAGCTGCAGGTGGTGCTGGTCAAGCCCGAACGCTTTGAAAATGCCTCTGAAATCGCCGATCACCTGCGGGAGAAGCGCACCGTTGTGCTGAACCTGGAGCAGACCGACAAGACCGTGGCCCGCCGTCTCATCGACTTCCTCTCCGGCGTGACCTACGCCAACGAGGGCACCATCAAGAAGGTGTCCATGGCCACCTACATCATGACCCCCTACAACGTGGAGATCATGGGTGACCTGATTGATGAACTGGAGAACAACGGGCTGTATTTCTAAGCCCCGGTTTTGTTTGTTGTGAGAAATAGAAATAAAGGAGACTTGCACAATGATGACTCCGCAGGAGGTAGCCAGCCATGTCTTTGCCAAAGCGACCTTTGGCGGCTACAACATGACCATGGTGGATGAGTTCCTCGATCAGCTCACCGAGGACTACACCGCACTGTACAACGACAACACCATTTTGAAAAATAAGCTGAAGGTGCTCTCCGATTCCATCGAAGAGTACCGGGCCACCGACGTGGCCATGCGTAAGACCCTGCTGGCTGCCCAGCAGATGGCCGACTCCATGGTCAGCGACGCGGAGAAGAAGAAGACCCAGCTGGAGCAGGACGCCACCCAGGAGGCTCAGGCTCGCAAATCCAAGCTGGAGGCGGAGATCGCCGCAGAGGAGTTCCGGCTCCAGCAGGCTCAGAAGGCCACGGCGGACTACGTCATGAAGCTCCACGCCCTCCACCAGGAGGAGCTGGACTACCTGTCCCGTCTGGGCCAGATGGTCCCCCCGGAGATGGCTCAGGCCGCCATGGCCCAGTCCATTGTCCCGGAAGGGCCCACCACCCCCGTGGAGGACCTCACCCCGGAGGAGGAGGAAGTGGAGGAGCCCACCATTTCTCAGCCCCTCCAGCAATCCCAGCAGCCCAAGAACGACCCCGTGGACGATCTGTATCTGGATGCTACCCGCCGGTTTGACGACTTGCAGTTTGGCAAGGACTATCAAATCAAGTAAGTACTTAAAATCCCGTGAAACTTGAAGTTTCACGGGATTTTTTCTTTCTGCCAAGCCCAATGGCTCCCCTGAGTCAGGGGAGCTGTCTGCCGTCAGGCAGACTGAGAGGTTGTCCGTCTAACCGCCCATCGTTCAGGCTTGCCAGCCTGGTGGGGACGCTTCCCGCTGGGGGTCCATTTTGACTGGCCAAAATGGACGAAAAGCCACTTAGGGCGTTCCCCCCTAAGGACCTCCCTGGGGTACGAGGCTGGACCTGCGTCAAGGCTATGGTCGGCCCAGGCCCTGGTGGGGTCACATGGATGGCCTGGCAAGTCTATGGGAAGCGCCCCCTTCTCTGTAAGATGGTGCCTCTCCTTCCAGGGCCTCACCCCGGAGAAGCGGCGTTCCCGCCGCCGATCGCTGGGAACAGCGGCCCACCAGGGTAAGGCCCCGGCGATAGAAGTACAAGTTTCCACAGAAGCAGGTATATTCTGTGGAACTTCCATGCCATCCATGTGACCCCACCCGTCCAAGGGCCGAAAAGAGGAGCACGCAGGGACAGCCAGTACCGCGGGGTGGATTCCACAAGGCGGGGGAAGGCCCCGCCTTTGGCGATTCTTTCCCCTCTTTCTCATCGCTGAGAAAGGGGGCCCAGCGGAGCGTCCCCGGCGGGGGCGCTGGTTTGCGCCAAGGAAATCGGAGGAGTACAATCCTTCCATCATCCTAGTGGCTGACCGCTCCTGTGGCACAAGGGAGCCCTATAAACGGACAAAAAAGCCCGGAGGAAGCAGTGATATGCTCCCTCTATGAGAGACAGTGAAATAAAACACTGTCAATCATGGAGGGAGCATTGTCATGCCAAGGAAGCAAAAGTTAGGTGTAGAAGAAAAGATCAAGAT